>JANNDF010000990.1:0-3743 GCA_031387445.1 Planctomycetia bacterium | reverse complement strand
GTCGATCTTGCCG
The DNA here is from genome assembly GCA_031387445.1 of Planctomycetia bacterium. Taxonomy (GTDB): domain Bacteria; phylum Planctomycetota; class Planctomycetia; order Gemmatales; family Gemmataceae; genus JALHQU01. Next base: position 3,730 of record JANNDF010000990.1, on the reverse strand, counting down.
GTCAGTTCCTTGTAGACGTGTTCGACGTTCTCCCCCCGCTCCTTCGCCGGCACGCCCGTCCACTTCTCGTACCACTCGAAGTTCAGCCCGCTCGTGATGTCCTTCAACTCCTTCTTGTCGTCAACGCCCTTCTTCACAGCCGCCCGTAGGTCCTCGAACCACCGCCGCTGATTGGCCAGCACCTCCTTGCCCGCCACCGGCCCGTGTCCGGGGCACACCAGTTTCACGTCGAACTTCTCCGCCTTCTCCATCACCTTGATCCACGACGCCGTGTCCGCGTGCCCGCAGAAGTTGAACGCCCCGTTCACGCACGCATCCCCGGTACATAGGATCTTGTGCTTGGGCAGGTAGGCCACCGCGTCGCCGGGGGTGTGGGCGTGGCCGAGGAAGTGGAACTCCACCACCTGCGTGCCGTCGTCCAGCACCAGCTTCTCGGCGAAGTCCTCGTCCACCAGCTTCAGCTCGTTCGCCTTGATGTCCTTGCGGCCGTTGAGCTTCTTCTGCTCCTTCTCCCACTCGGCCGGGCCGCTCGTCTTCAGCAGGCGGGCGCAGTCCTTGCTGCCGATCACCTTCGCCCCGGCCTTCGCCCAGATGGTGTTGCCCCAGGCGTGGTCGCCGTGGTGGTGCGTGTCGAACACGTACTTCACCGGCTTGTCGGTCGTCTTCTTGATCGCCGCCATCACGTCTTCGGCTTCCTTCGGGAAGTTGGCGTCGATGACGACGACGTAGTCCTTGAACACGATCCAGGTGTTGTTGCTGCCGCCGAACGGCACCCTCTTGTCGGTGGCGGAGATGGACGAGTAGCGGAAGAACACGCCGGGGGCGATCTCCTTCACGTCGTCGAACTTCATCTGCGGCAGTTCGACCTTTTCCGGCTCCTTGTCCTTCTTGTCCTGGGCGAACACCACCGCCAGGGCGACGATGCCGGTGATTGCGGCGGCGAACAGCGAGACGCGCTTGAGCATGGGTAGGCTCCGCGGGGGAGAGTGAGTGAGTGTATCATCCCGCGGACCGGTCAGCGACGGGGGCGCAGAAGGTGAACCAACCAGCCGACGAGTGGCAACCGCCGTACGCGCTCGGCCGCACGCACCGCGAACGACCGCCGCAGTTCAGCCACTTCCGTGCGCACGCCATCGAGTTGCTGGTGACATTCTGTGAGCACCCGGCGTGAATCGGTGCCCCGGTGAGCGGCGTCGGCCCTGAGGCGTTCGATCTCCGCTCTCAGAGTGCAGACGTGACGGCTGTGTTCCGTCGTGAGTCGCTCGACCTCCTGCTGAAGGGCGTCTGTCAGGCGTGATACCTCTTGTCGGAGCGATCCCACATGGGTCGACTGCCGGACCGCGTCCGCCCGCAACAGTCCCAACTCGGCGCGAGACATCGCCTCTTGTCGGGCGTGCTCCGCCGCCTGTTCACGGCACCGCTCGTCGGCCGCGGTGGACAGTTCCCGTGACCGCTGCTCCGCCGCCTCACCCGCCCGCCGGAGGTGTTCCGCCGTGGCCCGTTCGCGGTCCAGTTCGGTCCACCGCTCTTGCCCCCGCCGGGTGTGCGGCAGGGTGATGTCGACCGCATCGCTCGCCAACCGGAACAGGCTCTCTCGCTCGGCGGCGGTCGCCGGGGTGGCACTCACCTCGCGGTAGATGTTGATGAGCTGATCCAGCCACGGGTCGAGGGCGGCCACCTCGCGGATGTAGGCGGTCACTGCGGCCGCGTCGGTCGGGTCGAAGCGTCGGAGCGCGTCCTCCACCCGTTCGGCGGTGACGGGCGTGTCCACCATCGCCCGCCGGCCGAAGTTCAGCCGCCGCAGGTGTTCCGCCCGCCCGCGGGTGACCAGCCCGCCGAACCCGTAGATGTCGGCCAGAACGACCGCCGCCCCGCACGCCATGCCTTCCAGGGCCGAACGCCCTCGTGCGAACACCACGTCGTAGTTGACGAGGTGGTTCTCTGGGTCGGGGACGCGGTGCGGCACGCCCAACCGGTCGAGCGTCACGCCCGCCCGCCGACACCCTTCGGCGATGGCCGGGAAGACGTTCTGTTCGTTCACCGTGTTGCTGAACACGAGCGCCCGGCGGGGCACCGCGGGCAGCGGCGGCCGGGTCGGAATGCGACTCAGATCGACGGCGTTGCCGAGCACCCGCACCCGGTCGGGCGGCACCCCGTCGCGGCACACCAGCCGATCCCGGCAGGCGTCGTCCACGGCCAGGTACTGCCGCACGAGCGGGGTGAGTGGGGCGGCGTCGTGCCACGCCGACCAGTCGTGACAGACGAACACGGCCGGCGTACCGGGGAAGCGGAGCAACGCTTGGATGGTCTCGGCGGTGTGGTGCCCGTGGATCACGTCCGGCACGACGCCCACCCGCGACAGGTCGTTCACCACCGGCACCGTGCGGGCGAGCAGTTCCTCGGCCAGCGCCCCCATGCGGGCCGTGTACACGACCGGCGTGTGCCCGCCGGCCTTCAGCCCCAGCGCCAGGTCGCGGACGACGACCTCGGTGCCGCTCCGGTCTTCGAGCTGAATGTTAGTGATGAGGACGGTCAGCGGTCGCACGGCGGCTCCCCGGCGGCGTACTCCCGCAGGGCGTCGGCCAACCGTTCGAGGTGTTCTCGGCGGATGACGGTGGCGTAGCGGCCGTCGTTCACCCGCTCGCGGCCGAACGCCTCGTACCGCGGGGGGCCGTCCGGCAGGCGGAACGGTTCGACCGGGTGGAACGTCTCCTCGGCGAACGCTCGCTCCCCGAGCCGGGCGACGGCGACCGCCACCTCGTCCGCCATGCCGACGTACCCGCGAGCGGCGGTCAGCTTGCGGGCGAGGGCGTCCGGCGGAAGCGACAGGCGAAGGTGCGGTTCGGCGGACAGTGTGCCGTCCACCACCGCGAACGCGAGGTTCCGCACCGGCCGGGCACTGCGGGCGACGACCGCGTCGATGAGCAGCCGGCACACGTCGTGGCCGGAGTTGTACCCCTCGGCGGCATCGCCCACCACCAGTTCGACAGCCGGATCGCGAAGGAGCACTGCCATCTGGTCGGCCAACCGCGTGAAGAAGGGCCAATCGCGGTCGAGCAGCCGAAAATACAGTTCAGCGTCGGGCACGGCACCGAACACCGGGCCGACGGTCGCTGCGGCCTCGGCCACCACCCGCCGCGAGGAATCCGTTCGCGGCGGGCGACCGCCGCCAGACCCGTCGGTGAGCACGCACACCACCGGGCGGGCGTCGCACAGCCACCCGTGAACCCGCAGTTCGTGACCGGGGTGGCAGACGATGAGAACGGCCGTCGGCATTCGCTCCCTCAGGGCGGAATACCTATCTTCATCGGTGCGGGGTGCCACCCGCCTTGAACGCGAGCGGAGGGGCAACATGGGGGAGAAGGAAACTCTGGCGGAGATCGCGGGGAAGTTGCACATCGGCCAGTACCACCGGCACGTGTTCCTGTGCATCGGCGAGGAGTGCTGCACGAAGGAGGAAGGCCAGGCCGCGTGGGACGTGCTGAAGAAGGAGTTGAAGGACCGCAACCTGTCGCTCGGCGTCGGGCCGAGTGCCTGCTACCGCACGAAGGTGCAGTGCCTGCGTGTGTGCAAGGGCGGGCCGATTCTCGTGGTGTACCCGGAAGGGACGTACTACTACGGCATGACGGCCGACAAGATCCCCGAGTTCGTGCAGAAGCACCTGCTCGACGGCCAGCCCGTTGAAGACCGCATCTTCGCCCGCAACCCGCTACCTCTGGTGTGAGGTAGG
>JANNDF010000981.1:0-1095 GCA_031387445.1 Planctomycetia bacterium | reverse complement strand
CCTTCAAAATATTTTGAGCGAGTACGAGATTCCCTCCGGGTCGGCGGGGGTCACGTACCAGGGGGTGTTATCCGTTTGCGTAATGCGTAAGGGGGAGCGCTCATTGTAACACTGGTTGTTGTTCTACAATTCCCCACTCCGCGTTCCGCATTCCGCACTCGCGTCACTTGACCGCGTACACCACCCGCACCCGCACCGTCCGCACCAGTTCGCCCTCCACCAGTTCAGCGGTGGGACTGACGGCGGTTGACCCGCGGGATAGGGCGGAAGTGGTGACGAGGGCGGAGGCCGGGTCGCCGCCCGACGGCAGTTCGTCGGCCGACACCACCGCCCCCAACTTCAGGCCCAGCCCGCCGGCGATGGCCTCGGCACGGGCAGTCGCCTTCTTGGTCGCCTTGCCCAGAGCCGCGGCCAGCAGGTCGTCGATCCCCTCCTGTTTCAGATACGCCACCTTCACCATGTCGGTCGTGTACCGGGTGGACAGCATCCCGTCCGGGGCGGCCCCGGTCAGCCCCTCCTTGATCGCCTCCCGCTGCACCTTGTCCACCGCGTCCGCCAGGGCCTTCGGGTCCGGGTCGGAAATGGTGATGACCACCTGCTGGCTGGCCTGCGTTTCGGCCGGCGGCGCCCCCGGCCCGCCCAGCCCGCCGCGGATGACCACCCGCTCGTCGGTCAGCTTGGCCACCTTCACCGGGTCGGCCTTCGCCTTCAGCCCCTTCACCTTCAGGCGGGTGACGCCGTCGGCGAACTTCTTGGCCTGCTCGCCCGCTTCGTCCGAGGCGGTGACCGGGTCGGCGTTGCGGCTGGCGGCGGTCACGTACACCTTCGCCTGGTCCGGCTTCACCCGCACCACCTCGACCGCCTCGGCGGTGACGGTGCCGGGGGCGACCGGCGGGGGCGGGGTCTGGGCGAAGGCGGGAGCGGCGAGGACGCCGGCGGTGAGGGCGAGCAAGTGGCGGCGCATGAGGGACCTCCGTGAGGGTCGGCTCATGGTGCCACAGCGACGGACGTTGGGGAAGTGCGAAGCGGAGGAAAGGGGAGATGTGAAGCGAGCCGAGCGGCGTGAGCCGCCGGGTGGTGAATCCACCCGGCGGC
>JANNDF010000887.1:0-7195 GCA_031387445.1 Planctomycetia bacterium | reverse complement strand
GCCCGACGCGCGAGCGAGGGGCCAGTTCCTTCGCGGACAAGTGGTTGGCCCTCGCTCGCGCGTCGGGCTAACAGGTGGCTGGAATTGCAGACGCTCTCGGCCCTTCGTTGAGAATTCACCATGCGCTGGCTCATCGCGTTCCTGTTGCTCGTCGTGCTGGCCGGCGGCATCGCCGTGCTGGTGTTCACGAACGTCGCCCGGCAGACGGTCGGGTTGCCGGCGAACACGCCGGCGAACACGCCGGCCGTCGGCGTGGCCATCGACCCGACAAAAGTGACCCGCGTGGAGTTGGCCGGCGGGCGGCAGCAACTCACGCTCGTCCGCGACGCCGCCGGCAAATGGACCCAACCCGGCGACTGGCCGGTGCGGGAGAAGGAAGTCGGTGAGTTGCTCGCGGCCGTGACCAGCATCAAGACGCGGCACCTGCCGATTGCGCACGGCGGCGACCTCGCCAAGTTCGGGCTGAGTGACGCCGACCGGCCGAGCAAAGTCACGCTCACCGCCGACACGCCGACCGCACTGCTGTTCGGCAAGGCCGCCGACGGCACCGCCTACGTGCGCGTGGGCGACTCGCCCGACGTGCTTCGGATCGCCCCGGACGTGCTGGCGGTCGTCGGTCGCCCGCTCGACACCTACCGCCGTCGGCAACTCTTCTCCGACCTCGCGCGGGTGAAGCTGAACAACAGCGGCGAGATCACCGTGAACGCCGTGCCGCTGCCCGGCGACGCCGTCACCCGCATCGAGGTGTCCGGGCCGGACGGCGGTTACACGCTCACCCGCACCGCCCCGAACCCGGCACCTCGCCGCGACCCGGAAGTGCCGGCCGCCACGCCGGCCGTGTTCGTGCCGCAGATCGCCCAGGGCTGGGAGTTCACCACCGGCACCGCCCGCGACCACGCCGAGCCGACGAAGCTGCGACAGGCGCTCAGCGCCGTTCCCGAACTGTGGGTCGAAGGCTTCCCCAACCCGGACGCCGTCGGGCAGGTGGCCGCCGCGTTCTTCGGCCACGCCCCCACGCCGCTGCCGGCCGCCATCTTCACCACCGCCAAACCGGACTTCGAGAAAGACCTCGTCGAGCAGGTGTCCGGACTGTCGGCCGATCCGAAGAAACCCAACCCGTTCTTGCAGGAGAGGCGAGTCACGGTTGTCACCGCGACGAGTACCGTCACGCTCCGCATCGGCGCAGTGTCCCGGACGGAGAAGGGACCAGAGCCGGAAGCCCCGCCGCCCGGTCAGCCGCCCATGCCGTCGGCCGACGTGAAGTTCCACTACGCCAAACTGGACAACAACCCGCTCGTGTTCGAGGTGCGGGCGGATCGCTTCGCCGACCTGTTCGTGAAGCCCGACGACCTCCGCGACCCGCTCGTCGCTCGCTTCACCGCGGACGAAGCCCAGGAGATCGTGGTCACCATTCCGAAGCACCCGGAGGCGGTCGCCGCAGCGGTCGGCGGGGTCGGCCTGCCCGGCTTCGACGCCAGGCCGACGGTGGTGAAGTTGACCAAGAAGAAGGGCGACCAGTACGCCGAGCGGGAGGACGACCGCAACGACCGCTGGAAGGTGGGCGAGCAACTGGCCCAGATGGACAAGGTGACGGAGTTGCTCGACGCCCTGGCGAAGCTGGACGCGAAGACGCCGGCCGACCGCTCCGACGACGGTAAACCGCCGGCGGACTTCACCAAGTTGGACGGCCTGACCGTGAAAGTGACCGCCCAGGCGAAGGCGGTGGACGGCGACGCGGCCCCCGCCCCGCGGACGTACACGATCGCCCTCGCCGGCCGCAATCCGGCGGCGAAGAAGCTGGCCGTGAGCGTGGCCGGCTGGCCACGGGTCAGTCTCGTCGATGACAGCGTGGCGGCGCTGGCCGAGCGCGGGCCGCTGGCGTACCGCAGTCGCCGGCTGTTCGACACGGCCGAACTCAAGCTAGAAAAGGTGGCCGTCGTTAAACCGGACCGCAGCAGGTACGCCCTGGCGAACGCGCCGGAGCGAGGGCAGGCGAAGTGGACGCTGACCGCCCCGATGAAGCTCGACCCGGACAAGGCGAAGGCGAACCGGCTGGCGAGCGAACTGAGTGGGCTGGAGGCGGCGGAGTTTGTCACCGACAAGCCGACCGCGAGCGAGTGGGCCGAGTTCGGGCTGGCCGAAGCGATCCCCGACATTCTTGGTAAGCCCAACCCCGGCGCGGCCCGATACTTCGTCGATCTCACCTTCACCGGCGTGGGTGCGAAGGCCGATCAGTTGGTCGTCGGCAAGGAGCGAGTTGGCAAGGGCGACTGCTACGCCCGCCTCCGGTCGAACGGCGGGGTGTTCACCGTGTCGAAGGCGTTCGTGGACTCGCTCGAAAAAGGCCCGCTCGACCTGCTCCCGCTGCAACTTTGGACGACCTCGCCGGACAAGGTGCTGGCCGTCACCGTCGGCCGCGGAAGCGAGACGTACACCGTCCGCCGCGACGACAAGAAGTGGAAGCTGAGCGGGCCGTTCGACGCCGATGCGTCGGCGTTCGACGCCGAACCGCTGACGGCGGGCGTGGCCGCCCCGAAGGCCGAGCGGTACGAGGCGGTGACGGCCGACCCGGTGAAGCACGGGCTGAGTACGCAGTTCGCCCCGCTCGTCGGGCTGGTCGGCGGGTGGGCGGCCGACCTGTCGCCGTCGATGGTGCTGACGGTGAAGGTGAAGGTGAAGGTGAAGGAGGGCGACGACGAGGCGGTCGTCACCCGCACGCTGCTGGTGGGCAAGCAGGCCGACGGCGCACCACCGCCGCCGATGCAGCCGGGTCAACCGCCCGCCGGGCCGGGTCGGTACGCCCGCTTCGCCGACGGGCCGAATCAGGCGGTGTTCGTGCTGCCCGCGTCGGCGTTCACCCCCGCCGACAAGCCGGCGCTCGAGTGGCTGAACCGCGAGCTGCTGAGCGTTGACCCGACGAGGCTCGCCAAGATCACCATCGTGGGCACCGACACCGTCACCCTCACCCGCGACGACAAGGAGATGCGGTGGAAGGCCGACGGTTTCGAGGCGGACAAGGCGCTGATGGGAGACCTGCTGTTCAACGCCTCCAACCCGCCCGTGCTCCGCCTCGCCGCCTACGGGCCGACCGTGAACTGGGCCGAATACGGCCTCGACAAGCCGGGTGTGACGGTGACGATGACGACGAGTGGCGACAAGCCCGAGACGCACACCATCAAGCTCGGCAAGGAACTGCCGACCGGCGAACGCTACATCCGCGTGGACGACGGCCCGGCGGTGGGCGTGGTGAGTGGTGCGGCCGACGCCGCCCTCGCCCGCGGCAAACTGGCCCTGGCGGATCGCTCGCTGCTGTCGTTCAACGCCGCCGAGGTGCTTTCGCTCACCCGCAAGAAGGGGAACGACGAGTTCGAGCTGGCGTCCGGCACCGGGTGGGACGTGCTCAAGCCGGCCAAGTTCAAGGCCGACGCCGACGGCGTGCAGGAACTGCTCGACCAGTTGGCCCGCGTGCGGGCGGTGAAGGTGCATTCGCTGGACGTGGGCGACCTGAAACCGTTCGGCCTGGACGACCCGACGGAAGTGAGTCTGCTGGTGGGCATCGACAAGCCGAAGACGTTCACCCTGCGGGTGGGCAAGCCGGTGGACGAGAAGAACCCGACCGGCGACCGCTTCGTGCAGACCGAGAAAGCAGGGCCGGTGAAGGTGCTGGCCGGGGCGGTGGCGAACAAGCTGCTCGCTGAGCCGGTGAAGTTCAAAGACAAACTGCTCGGCAAGTTCGTGGACGCCGACAAGGTGACGATCACCCGCGGGGACCGCAAGGCGGAGTTCGCCAAAGTGGACGGCACCTGGAAGATGACCGCCCCCGTGCCCACCGACGCCGAGCAGGGCGACCTGGATTCGCTCATCGCCGCCGCCGCCAACCTGCGGGCCGATGAACTGGTGGCGGAGAAGGCGAAGGACTTGAAGGAGTACGGCCTCGACGCCCCGACCGCGGCGGTGAAGTTCCTCAACGGCGACAAGGAAGTGCGGAGCGTGCTGGTCGGCAAGAAGGGGGCCGACGGGCGTGCGTTCGCCAAGCTGGAAGCGGCCGACGCGGTGGTGCTGTTCGACGCCGGCCTGACGGCCAAGCTGCTCGGCGAGTACCGCAAGCGGGCGGTGTGGGCCGGCGTGGACGCCTCACAGGTGACGAGCATCGCCGTGAGTTCGAGTAACTCGAACTTCGCGTTTACCAAACTCGGCCCGACGTGGTTCGACGCGCAGAAGGCGGACGACCAGCCCGACGCTGCGAAGGTGACGGACACCCTGGCGACACTGGCCGGGCTGAAGGCCGAGCGGTTCGTGTCCGACAAAGACGCCGACCTGAAACTGTACGGCCTCGACAAGCCGAGCCGGGTGATTGTGATCACCCAGCAGGGCGGCACGGCGAAGACGCTGCAACTCGGCGGCGAGGTGGGCGGCACGAACGGCAAGCAGGTGTACGCCAAGGTGGCCGACAAGGACCGCACCGACGTGTTCGTGCTGAGCGAGAAGGACACGGCCGCGCTGACGAAAGATCGGAACGGGTACAAGAAGTAGGTGCCGCCTGCCGCGCGGCACAACCGAACAGTGCCGCCCGGCAGGCGGCACCTACTCTCCAGTCGGAGCCTCTCCCATGTTTCGCTCGCTCGTCGTGCTGCTGGTGGTCGCGGCCGTCGCCATCGCCGCTGACGCTCCCAAGAAGCCGAACGTCGTCGTCATCTTCATCGACGACCTGGGGTACGCCGACATCGGCCCGTTCGGGGCGACCAAGCAGAAGACGCCGCACCTCGACCGCATGGCCGCCGAGGGCATGAGGCTGACCAACTTCTACGCCGCCCCGGTCTGTTCAGTGTCGCGGGCGCAACTGCTCACCGGTTGCTACGGCGCTCGCGTGTCAGTGCCGGGGGTGTTCTTCCCCGGCGGGGCGAACGGCCTGAACCCGAAAGAAACCACCGTCGCCAAACACCTGAAGGAACTCGGCTACGCCACGCAGATCGTCGGCAAGTGGCACCTGGGCGACCAGCCCGAGTTCCTGCCGACGAAGCAGGGGTTCGACCACTACCTCGGCATCCCCTACTCGAACGACATGCAGAAGGTGGACAAGGCGAGCGGCAAGCGGGTGGTGCCGCTGGTGCGCGACGACAAGGTGGAAGCGCTGCTCACCGACGAGCAGCAGAGCGGCATCGTGGAGAAGTACACATCCGAGGCGGTCGGGTTCATCAAGGCGAACAAGGACAAGCCGTTCTTCCTCTACCTGCCCCACAACGCGGTTCATACGCCCATCCACCCCGGTGAGAAGTTCCGCGGCAAGTCGGACAACGGGCGGTTCGGCGACTGGGTGGAAGAGATGGACTGGAGCGTCGGGCAAGTGCTGGACACGCTGCGGGAGTTGAAACTGGACTCGAACACGCTGGTGGTGTTCACGTCGGACAACGGCCCGTGGCTGGTTAAGGGGCCGGACGGCGGCAGTGCGAAGCCGCTGCGCTCGGGGAAGGGGAGTACCTGGGAAGGGGGCGTGCGGGTGCCCACCATCGCGTGGTGGCCGGGCAAGATCGCGGCGAAGAGCAGCAGCGACGCGATGGGTGGCACGATTGACCTGCTGCCGACAATCGTGAGTGTGTGCGGCGGGAAGGTGCCGGCCGAGCCGGTCATCGACGGCCGCGACCTGTCGCCGGTGCTGTTCGGCAAGGCGAAGGAGAGCGGGCGGGAGGCACACTTCTACTTTTCCGGGTATACGCTGCAAGCGGTGCGGAAGGGGCCGTGGAAGCTGGCCGTCGCCCCGCAGAACGACACCGCGGCGAAGACCACCGAGGAAGCGAGTGTCGAGAAGCCGCGGCTCTACAACCTGGACGCCGACATCGGCGAGACGACGAACGTGGCCGACAAGAACCCGAAGGTGGTGGAGGAACTGAAGGCACTACTGGCCAAGATGAACGACGAGATCGGCGGGGCGAAGCCGACCGCCCGCCGGCCCGCCGGCGTGGTGGCCAACCCGAAGACGCTCTACCCGACCGAAGATGCACCGACGGCGAAGGCGACCGAGTTGGACAAGTTGAAAAGCGGTGACACCGTAGCGGCGGCGTCCGCCCCGCAGGTGAACGGTAAGCCGTTCACCGTCAGTTGCAAGATCGAGAATGAGCAGAAGGACACCGTGATCGTCGCTCAAGGCGGGGCCACACTCGGGTACGCCCTTCACCTGAAAGACGGGTGCGTGGTGTTCAGCGTCCGCACCGGCAACGACGAAGTGACGGAGATTCAATCGGCGGCGATCAAGGGGCCGGTCGAGATCGTGGCGAAACTGGAGAAGGGCGGGGCGATGACTCTGACCGTCGGCGATCAGAAGGCGGTGACGGGCAAGGCCGCGGGACTCATCCCACGCCAACCGGCGGAGGCGTTGTGCGTCGGGCACGACGGCGGCCAGCCGGTCGGCAAGTACGGCAAAGTGAAGCCGTTCGACGGCAAGCTGAGCGGGCTGAAGGTGTCGACACCGTGAGTGAGGGTGGGTCGCTCTCGCCGAGAGCGACATCCCGACCGGCTCTCGGCGAGAGCCGGCCACCCACCAGGAACGACTCACCGCGTGTCGCCCTTGAACTTGAACGCCGGCTTCGCGGTCACGTCGGTGCTCACGAAACTCGGGCACCAGTAGCGTTCGACGTGTTCCACCACTTTGTCGGTCCCCTCGAAGTGGCTCTTCGCCCCCGGCCGGTTGGGGTCGTACATGGTGTCGGTCATGTCCCGCATCAGGGCCACGTGCTTGCCGAGTTTTACCATCTGGCGGATGGCGAACGGCCGGCCGAGCACGCACATGTTCAGGTGAACCCCGCACAGGATCACGTTCTCGATTTTCCGCTCCGCCAGCAGGTTCCACGTCTCCTGCCCGTCGTCGGTGATGGCGTCGGCGTCCGCGATCTCGATGGCGGCCGTCTGCCGCGTCCACGGCCCGCGGATCTCGCACTTCGTCTTGCAGTCGCACCCCATGTCCGAGTCGTCGATCGGCAGCGGCGCCTCCCGCTTGGCGTCCGGCCAGTTCCAGGCGGTGCCCCAGCGCTCGGACGTTGCGAGCGGGTGCGGCGTGTCCGCGAACGGGGCGTCCTTCGCCCGCTTCCGCTGCGGCGTGTCCTTGTAGAAGTCGGTGCAGGTGCTCGGGGCGTGGATCACGAACACGCCCTTCGCCCGGGCCGCCTTCAGCACCGCGTCGAGCGGCCCGGCCAGCTCGCCC
>JANNDF010000777.1:0-1544 GCA_031387445.1 Planctomycetia bacterium | reverse complement strand
GCTGACACACACGTATCACACCGGCGGACTCACGTCCCGCCGCTCGCCATACGCGCCGTGTACAGGTGATGAAACCGCAGCGCCTTTCGACCTCGAATGGACAACACGCTACCTGGTTCGGCGTGCCTTTGCTCCCGCCAGTCCACCGCCTCGTAGTACACGTCCCCGAACCCTTCGCCCATGACGTTGCCCATGACCTTCCATACGTCCGGCTCGTAGTCGGCCAAACTGTTCGGTCGTCGCCGCCGGTCCTGCGGCACCTTGATCGGGACGCTCAATGCCCGCCCGGTCTCGTCCAGGGCAAGGGTGTCAAGGCCGAACGGGAAGGTGACGATCTTCCACTGCGCGGCCTTGAGGGCGGTGATCACCTGTTGCCGGTGCTCGTCCCGATACGCCGATGTGACCTCGAAGTGGAGGACGAACCGCCACGTCGGCAGGTTCAGCACCTGATCGGGCGGGAACAGGTAGTTGATGCCCGCCACGCCGAGGTCCACCGCCGCCGAACGACCCAGCTCAGCAGCGGCGGGGACTACTGAAGCTATGACCCTGGGAAAGCCTACATGCCCCCGCCGTCTGCTGCAGCGCCGGGTTAGGCCTCGGGACGACTCATTAGGCCTCGGGACGACTCAATCGCCGGCCACTTCTAGATCCAGCTTCTGCTTGACGAAGCAACTCGGGCAAATCCCGTGCGTCATCTCGGCACCCGTCAGCTGGCTGAGGTAGTCCTCGACCCGACCCCAATACCCCGCGTCGTTTCGGACGCTCTTGCACCAGGCGCAAATGGGCAGCAGACTTTGGAGGGTGCGGACGCCTTCCAACGCGGCGGCGAGTTCACTCGCGACCCGCCGCAACTCCATCTGAGCGACCACCTGCCGGGCCAATGTCTCGAGCGCGTCGAGTTGCTCGCCACTGAGCCCTCGCGGCCGACGGTCGATCACGCAGAGCGTGCCCAGCGCCTGACCCTGTGGGTTCACCAGCGGAGCCCCGGCGTAGAACCGGATGAGCGGTTCGTTCGTTACCAGCGGGTTCGCCGCGAACCGATCATCCATCGTCGCGTCTTCCACGACCAAGGTGTGGTCGCCGAGAATTGCATGGGCACAGAAGGCGTACTCCCGAGGCGTCTCCGTTGCGGTCAATCCGACACGCGATTTGAACCATTGTCGGTGGTCGTCTAAAAGCACCATAAGCGCGATCGGTGCTTGACAGATGTACGAGGCCAGTGACGTGATGTCGTCGAAGGCCTGTTCAGGGGCGGTGTCGAGCAACAGGTACTGGCGGAGGGCCGCAAGTCGTGCCAACTCGCTCTCCGGCTTCGGTGCCGCACCCATCAATGGAACCCTCTGTGGCCTAACATTTGATTAGAGCCTGTTATGAACCTGTAATGCTGGCTTTTATAGGGTTTTTGCGCTTGCGAGTTGCCTGAAGAGGGCCGTTTTGCCCCCTTTCAATGTGCCCGAACCGCGAAAACCCTGGGAAAGCAGACATCCCGCAGAGCAAGGTTTATAACAGGCTCTAGTCCTACAGCCGTAGTTGGTCAGTCGGGC
>JANNDF010000762.1:0-2139 GCA_031387445.1 Planctomycetia bacterium | reverse complement strand
GGACCGGGATGCACACCCGGTCGGCGGCCGTGTACCCCAGCGCCGAACCGACGAAATAGCCGTTGTTGAGGATGTTGTGGTGGGTCAGCGTCGCCCCCTTGGGCGAGCCGGTCGTGCCGGAGGTGTACTGGATGTTGATCGGGTCGTCGAATCGCAGCGACCCCTCAATGGACGACAACTCCGCCTCGCTCACCTCGTCGGCCCGCCGGCACAGGTCATCCCAATCGCGGTCGAGGTGCAGGGCGTGCCGGAGGTCCGGGCAGCCGCCGCGGGCCGTCGCCAGCAGCGGGCCGTACTCCGTCTGCTTGAACCCGTCGGCGTGCAACAGCACGCTCACGCCCGACTGGCGGAGGGCATAACTCAGTTCGTCGGCCAGGTAGGCCGGGTTGACCGTCACCAGGATCGCCCCGATGCGGGCGGCCGCGTACTGAACTGCGACCCACTCCCACCGATTACTGGCCCAGATGCCGACCCGATCAGCCGGCCGGACCCCGAGCGCCATCAGCCCGCGAGCCACGGCGGTGGTCGCCTCCCACAGTTGACGGTAGGTCAGCCGCACACCCTGCGAACAGACGACGAGCGCGTCGCGGTCGCCGTACTTTTCGACGGTTCGCCGCAGGTTGTCGCCGATGGTTTCGCCGAGCAGTGGCGCCGTCGAGGTGCCTTGAACGTAAGACGGCCTGGGCATGGCAGCATCAACAGGGGGAGTGGAGCCGGCGGGTGGGACAGCCGGAACCTGGGTCCGTCATGTGGTGGCCGACCAACCCGAGTATACACGGACATCGAACCGACCGTGAGCAGCGATTCGCCCAAGCGCGATGTGGCCCGAGGTCGGTGCCGCTTGCCGGGAACGGTCGGCCCGGTGGGAACATCGGATGGACCTCAACCAGTAAGCCGACGGGCGTGGGCGGAGAAACGAAGAAACCCCCGGTCGCCCAGGGGTTTCTTGCGAGTGCCGAGGACAGGACTTGAACCTGCACCCCCTTGCGAGGACCAGCACCTCAAGCTGGCGCGTCTGCCAGTTCCGCCACCTCGGCAATCGTACCTGAAAGGTAGGGGAATCTCCCCCCGGCATCAAGGGGGGAATCGCGGCTCAGTCGGCCCGGAGGAAGGTGGCCACCTCTTCGGCATACGGAACCGGCATCGTGTACTGCGGGTAGTGCCCGCACGGCGTGAGTTCCACCCGCCGCACGTTCGGAACCCCATTCTCCACGTCCGCCTCGCTCGCCCGCGCTACCACTGCGTCGCGATCCCCGCCGATCATCAGCAGCGGGTGCGGAATCCTCGGCAACTGCGGGCGAAGGTCGAGCTGGCTGATCGTCAGGGCGCGGCTGGCGGCGGCCTGCACCGGGGTCTTCCCACTGCTCTCGACAAGGAATGAGTGGATTTCCGGTGGGCAGTTCACGAACTGCGGCAGGTCGATGGGCGCCATCAGTTGCCGGCGGAGGGGCAGTCGGTTCATCCGCCACGACCAGTAGCGAGCGAGCGTTGCGGGCCACCGTTCATACGGCTGGAGCGGGCGTCGCGCGAACCCAGCCTGGAGTGCCGCCTTCCGGAACCGCTCCGGGTTGCGGGCGAGGGCACGCAAGGTGATGGTGCTGCCGAATGATGTGCCGAGAAGATCAGCCCGTGGCAGGGTCAGGTGACCCATCAGCGCGAGCAGGTCATCGACGTAGTGGTCGTGGCGGTAATGAGTCAGTTTCGCGTCGTCGTCCACCCCGTTCGGCAGGTCGTAGGAAACGACGCGAAACCCGCGGTCCACCAGTTCGGCCATCACCATGCAGAAGGAAAGTGGTTCGTCACACAGCCCGTGAACCTTCACGACGACCGGCCCGGCGCCCCAGTCGTAGTACCGCATCCGGTAGCGGCCGGTGTGAACGAACGCCACCTTCGCCTCGGCCGCGAACCGCGCGCGGGCGAGGACCAAGTCGTCGGCCGTCGGGTGCGGGCGGTTCATGAATGTGTTCTGCTCGCTCTGCGAGCGGTCCGGATTGAACCCGCTCGCGGAGCGAGCAGAGCACGTCCGCTCTCGGAGCGAGCATAGAACTTACCCCACCATCTACAAGAAGCACACGCGGCCTGTGCTCACCCACACGACCACGATGAATTTCCCTTCCTAGTCGAACGAGGCGTCGAGCG
>JANNDF010000732.1:0-5612 GCA_031387445.1 Planctomycetia bacterium | reverse complement strand
CCGGTGCTCCCCTCGATCTCGTGCGATCACGTTGACGAATCGGCGTGGCTGAACATTAACGCCGACACGCTCGCCGGCGCTGTTGCCGGTGCGCTTAAATCCGACCACTGCCTGTTCCTCACCGACACTCCCGGCGTGCTGGCGGATCGTGACAACCCGTTGTCACTGTTCCCCAAGCTGACCGAAGCCGAGTGCCGCGACCTGATCGCCAACGGCACTATCGCCGGCGGGATGATCCCCAAGGTGGAAGCCTGCTTCGACGCCCTGAACGCCGGTGCGAAACAGGCGGTCATCCTCGACGGCGGGCGACCGCACGCCCTCATGGAATGGGCGCTGGGTGAACCTGCCGGCACCACGATTGTCTCTCGTTGATCTGCCCCTTTCCACCCGCCCTTCCCGCACCGCACCACCCATGACCACCGACACCCTCTCTTCCGCCGACGTCATCGCCCTGGCGAAGAAGCACCTGATCGGCAACTACACCCGCTACCCGGTCTGCCTGGTGCGGGGCGAAGGCTCCTGGGTGTGGGACGCGGAAGGGAACCGGTATCTCGACTTCTTTCCCGGTTGGGGTTGCGGGATTCTGGGCCACTGCCCGCCGCGGGTGGTGAGTGCCGTTCAGGAGCAAGTGGCGACGCTCATCCACGTGCCGAACACGTGGTACACCGAGCCGCAGGCGCTGCTGGCAAAGGAACTGAGCGACCGTACCGGCTGGGGCGGGGTCTGCTTCTTCTGCAACAGCGGCACCGAGGCGAACGAGGCGGCCATCAAGCTGGCCCGCCTGCACGGCAAGCCGAACGGCCGGTACAAGGTCATCACGTTCACCAACGGCTTCCACGGCCGCACCTTCGGCTCGCTGTCGGCCACCGCCCAGCCGAAGTACCACGCCGGGTTGGAGCCGATGCTGCCGGGGTTCATCTACGCCCCGCACGGCGACCTGGACGCGGTGAGCAAGCTCATCGACAACGAGACGGCCGCCATCCTGCTCGAACCGATCCAGGGCGAAGGCGGCATCAACCTGCCCCCGCCGGGGTTCCTCGAAGGGCTGCGGGCGCTGTGCGACCAGCACGGCCTGCTCTTGATGTTCGACGAAGTGCAAACCGGCATGGGGCGAACCGGCAAGTGGTACGCCCACCAGCACTGGAACATCGTGCCCGATGTGGTGACGCTGGCAAAGGCCGTCGCAGGCGGCGTGGCGCTGGGCGGTGTGATCGCCAAGCCGGAGGTCGGCGCGCTGCTCAAGCCGGGCACGCACGCGGCCACGTTCGGCGGCAACCCGATCGCGTGTGCGGCGGCGCTGGCGGTGATCGAGACGTTCGAGGTCGAGGGGCTATTGGAGCGGGCGAATCAGGTGGGCGAGCGGTTCCGCCAGCACTTCCTCAAGTTGAAGGAGCGTTGCCCGATGGTGGTCGACGTGCGTGTGAAGGGGACGATGATCGGTGTACAGTTGGCCACCGAGGGCGCGCCGGTGGTGGCCGAGTGCCTGAAGCGCGGGCTGCTCATCAACTGCACGCACGCCACGGTGCTCCGCCTGCTGCCGGCCGTCAACATCAGCGACGAGCAGATCGACGAGGGGTGTGCGGTGATGGCGGACGTGTTGTTGGCGATGGCGTAGTCCACCTGTTCGCCCGACGCGCGAGCGAGGGGCAAGCCACTGTTCCGATGGTGATTCGCCCCTCGCTCGCGCGTCGGGCTAACTGGCCACACTCATGCCGCACTTCCTGAATCTGATCGACCAACCGGCCGACGTGCTCACCCGCCTGCTGGCGCGGGCGGCGGCCCTCAAGGCCGACCGCACCCTCGGCCGCACGGCGCTCGCGGGCAAGGTGGTCGGGCTGGTGTTCGAGAAGCCGAGTCTCCGCACGCGGGTGAGTTTCGAGGCGGGCGCGGCACAACTCGGCGGCACAAGTCTGTTCTTCCCCGGCAACGAGATCGGCCTCGGTTGGCGGGAGCCGCTGCCCGACTTCGCCCGCGTGATGAGCCGGTACATCGACTGCCTCGTGCTCCGCACTTTCAAGCACGAGACGGTGCTGGACCTGGCCAGGTACGGCAGCATTCCGGTGGTGAACGGCCTGTCCGACCGCTCGCACCCGTGTCAGGCGATGGCCGACTTGCAGACGGTGCAGGAGCACTGCGGCGGCATCGCGGGCAAGACGGTCGTGTTCGTCGGCGACGGGAACAACGTGTCAATGTCGCTGGCCGTCGGGTGCGGCAAGCTGGGTGCGAAGTTCATTCTCGCCTGTCCGAAGGGGTACGCCTTCGATGACGTCTTCAAGCAGAACTACGCGGAGAAGATCGGCGGCGACTTCCCCGAGGTGCTGCACGACCCGGCCGCGGCCGTGGCGAACGCCGACGTGATCTACACCGACGTGTGGACCAGCATGGGCCAGGAGGCCGAGCGCGAAACACGGCTGCGGAAGTTCGCCAGGTTTCAGGTGAACGAGAAGTTGCTGGAGAAGGCCCCGCCGCACTGCAAGGTGTTGCACTGCCTGCCCGCCCACCGCGGGGAAGAGATCACCGACGGCGTGATGGAAGGCACGGCGAGCGTAGTGTTCGATCAGGCCGAGAACCGCCTGCACGCGCAGAAGGCGGTACTCGAGTGGCTGCTTGTGAAGTAACTCTTCGCCGCGACTGAGAGGCGCGTGGTCATCCAACGCTCCTTTCAGTCGCGGCGAAGAGACGAATCGTCCGCTCGCATTTCGCCCGTACTTCGCCCACAATAGCGGCATGTCTTCCGACTCCGACGCCACCCTTACACACGCCGGGCTACCGCCCGCCGACCCGACCGCCACGGTCGGCATCGGGCAAGGTGCTGCCGCGCTGCCCCCGGCCGCCGTTCCCGGCTACCGGCTGGACCGCGAACTCGGCCGCGGGGGCATGGGCGTCGTGTACCTCGCCACACAATACGGGCTGAATCGCAGCGTCGCGCTCAAGATGGTGCTGAGCGGGGAACACGCCTCGGCCACCGAGAAGGGGCGGTTTCTGGCGGAAGCGGAGGCGGTGGCGGCCGTGCGGCACCCCGGCGTGGTGCAGGTGTTCGACTTCGGCACGCACGACGGCCGCCCGTACTTCGCCCTGGAATA
Source organism: Planctomycetia bacterium (assembly GCA_031387445.1). Taxonomy (GTDB): domain Bacteria; phylum Planctomycetota; class Planctomycetia; order Gemmatales; family Gemmataceae; genus JALHQU01. The sequence goes on along the minus strand of JANNDF010000732.1, from coordinate 2,529 downwards.
CCTGAGCGGCGGCAGCCTGAGCGAGCGGTTGAACGGCACCCCACTGGCGGCTTCCGACGCGGCGAAGGTGGTCGAAGCGGTCGGCCGGGCGGTGCAGGCCGTCCACGATGCCGGCGTCATCCACCGCGACCTGAAACCGGCGAACATCCTGTTCGACGCTGCGGGCCTTCCCAAAGTGACCGACTTCGGCCTGGCCCGCAAGGGTGACGCCAGCCTGACCGCCACCGGCGCCATCCTCGGCACGCCCAGCTACATGGCTCCGGAGCAGGCTGAGGGGCGGAAGGACGTCGGCCCTGCGGCGGACGTGTACGCGCTCGGCGCGGTGCTGTACGAGTGCCTGACCGGCCGCCCGCCGTTCCGCGCCGCTTCCGCCCTCGAAACCATTCACCAGGTGCTGAAGGACGAACCTGTTCCGCCGTCACGGTTCACCCCGAAGCTGCCGCGAGACCTGGAAACCGTTGCCCTCAAGTGCCTGAACAAAGACCGGCGGAAGCGGTACGCGACGGCCGGAGCGATGGCCGACGACTTGACCCGCTACCTGAACGGCGAGCCGATTCTCGCCCGCCCCGTGTCAGCGGTCGACCGCGGCTGGCGGTGGGTGAAGCGGAACCCGTTGCTGGCGGCGGTGGTGATCGGCGGGCCGGCGCTGCTGACGGGCACCACGGTCGTCGTACTCGTCGCCCTACTCATGACCGCCGCGGCCAACGTGAAACTGGCGGCCGAGCGGCAGAACGCCGAGAATCAGAAGGTGGAGGCCGAGCGGCAGCGGGAGTTGGCCCACACCCGGCTGGAGAAAGCGATCGAAGCGGTGGACAAGATGCTCACGCGGGTGGGGAGCGAACGGTGGGCGACCAACCCGGCGCTGCAGGAAGATCGGCGGCAAGTGCTCGAAGACGCGGTCGCGTTCTACACCGGGTTCGCGGCCGAGGACTCGACCGACCCGCAGGTGCGGCGTGAGGCGGCGAAGGCACACGCCCGCGTCGCCGGCGTCTACCTGATGCTCGGCGACCTGGAAAAGACGGTGACGTCGGCGCGAGAGGCTCAGCGGCTGTACGCCGAGTTGTCGGCAGAGTTCCCGACCAACGGGGACTACCCGGCCGGTGCGTCACACGCCTTCTCACTGTCCGGCGGGGCGTCGGCCCTGGCCGCACAATACTCGGATGCCCTGACCGACTACACGCGGGCGGTGGACGCGTCCGACACCGCCCGCCAACTCGACCCGCACTCGGCCGAGTACACGCTGCGGGCGGTGGAGGCGCGGTCGTCGCTCGCCTTCTTTTACTTGCAGGCGGATCGGGTGAAGGGTGAAGAGGTGGCCGAGCGGATGCTGCAACACGCGCGGCTGATCGGCACCGACCCGAACGCCCGGTACGAGTACCGGGTGGCGCTGGCGTTCGCCCTCGCCGTCGCCGCCACCTACGACCAGACCGCCGCTGCGCGGACGGCCGCCCAGACGTTGACGGCCGCCTCCGCCAAGTACGACGAGGCGGCCGACCTGCTCGCCGGGCTGGACGGGCAGCCGGCCCCGACCGGACACGCGTGGGATCGGTTCGCCCACACGCGGGCGATGGTGGCCGTCCAGCGGGCGTTCATCGCCTGCCTCCTGGCCACCACCCCTGACGAGCGGCGGGAGGGGGCGAAGCAGATGGACGCCGGGCTGAAACTGTATGACGGGCTGCTGCGGGTGAACCCGAAGGCGTTCCCGTACCGTCTTCAGAAGTACCACGCCCTGCGGTCGCTCGTGGCCGTCCACCAGATGCTGCGCGATCCGGTGGCGGCCGCGCAGGCGACCGCCGACGCCGACCGACTCATCGACGCGATGGTGAAGGAGAACCCGAACCTGGAGTGGTTGCGAGCGACGGACGCGTTGCGCCAGTCCAACCTGCTGGTCGAGCGGGTGAGGGCGGGCGACCCGTTCGCGTTCGAGGCGGAGGCGGACAAGCTGATCGCCATCGCGCAGCCGCAGGCGCGGGGTGACGTGACGTATAACGTCGCGTGCGCGTACGCCATCGCCGGCGGGCGGTGGCCGGCGGGCGCGGGCGGGCGGGCGGCGAAGGCGGTGGAACTGCTCGACCGCCTCCGGCAGGCGGGCTACTTCCGCGTACCGGCGCGAGTGACCCACCTGGAAAAGGACCGCGACCTCGCTTCCCTCGGCGACCGGGACGACTACAAGGAGTTTCTGAAGGCGGTGAAGAGGCCGGCCGACCCGCCCAAGCCGAAGTAACATGCACCCGTCCACCCCGCGTACCCGCCCATGCCCGCCATGCTCCTGTCACTCTCCGACGGCCCGAGCATCCTGCTCGACAAGCCGATCCTGCTGTTCGGCCGCCACGCCGAGTGCGACGTGCAGTTGAACTCCAAAAAGGTGTCCCGCCGTCACTGCTGCCTGGCGCAGGTGAACGACTATCTGGTGGTGCGCGATCTGGGTAGCACGAACGGGGTGAAGATCAACGGGCAGAAGGTGACCGAGGGGCGGCTGCGGGCGGGGGACGAACTGGAGATCGGCAACTTCCGCTATCAGGTGTGCGG
>JANNDF010000730.1:0-5014 GCA_031387445.1 Planctomycetia bacterium | reverse complement strand
GGGCTGTGAAACCGACGGGGCGTGCGGGGGCAACAACTCGACTGTCCGCCCGCCGCGCGAGCGAGGGGCGCACCACTCTCGCGCTCCGGCGGCCCGCCCCTCCCCCGCGCGTCGGGCGAACGAACGCCTCACCCCAGCTTCCACGGCTTGCGGTACTCCTTGGTCAGCCACTTGGCGGCGTCGGCGTCGCCGACGATCTGCTCCTTCGCCGCATCCCAGGTGATCTTCTTGCCGCTCCGCACGGCAATATTCCCCAGGTGACAGACCGTCGCCGAGCGGTGGCCGATCTCCACGTCCGCCACCGGCAGCTCGCGGCTCTTGATGCACTCCAGCCAGTTGGCGTGGTGTCCCTTGCTCTCCTTCAGCTTGATGGTGCCGCCGCCGCCCACCTTCGCCGCGTCCTGCTTCTCCCCGCCGAGCGTGATCTCGAGGCCCCCCCGCTTCACGTAGATGGTGCCCTTCTCCCCCTCGAAGGTGCAGGCGTCTTTGTAGTCCTGCCCGCACTTCACCGTGATGCCGCCGGCGTAGGTGTACGTGATGTCGGTCCAGTCGGGCGTCTCGTACCACCCGTCCTTGTGGTACTTCCCCTTCCCTTCCACGGTTTGCGGGCCGCTCTCGTCCATGCCGAGCGCCCACTGGGTGATGTCCAGGTGGTGCGCACCGAAGTTGGTCTGCTGCCCGCCGCTGTAGTCCCAGAAGAAGCGGAACAGGTAGTGGACCTTGTTCGCGTTGTACTTCACCATCGGTGCCGGCCCGACCCAGCGGTCCCAGTCGAGTTCGGCCGGCGCGTCGGAGTCGGGCACCGGCATCTTCGCCTTGCTCGTCCAGTTCGGACCCGGCAGCCCCACCTTCACCGCGCTGATCTTGCCCAGGTAGCCGTTGCGGATCAGCTCGCACGCCTGACGAAACTTGGCATCGCTCCGCTGCTGGCTGCCGGTCTGCACCACCCGCTTGTTCTTGCGGGCCGCGTCCACCATCGCCCGCCCTTCAGTGATCGTGAGCGAGAGCGGCTTCTCGGTGTACACGTCCTTGCCGGCGTTGCAGGCGTCGACGGTGGTGAGCGCGTGCCAGTGGTCGGGGGTGGCGATGAGCACCGCATCGACGTCCTTCGACTCCAGCAGTTTGCGGTAGTCGGCGAACGTGGCCGGCTTGCCGGTGCCGTCCTTCTCGACGATGCCGGCGGCGGCGGCGAGGTGCTTGGAATCCACATCACACACCGCGACCACATTCTTGATGATCGCCTTCATGTTCGCCGTGCCCTGCAAGCCCGACCCGATGATGCCGACGCGAACGCGCTCGCTCGGTTTGGTGTCGGCTGCGAACGCGGTCCGGTAGACCGACGCCGGCAGCGTGAGGATGGCACCGGCGGCGAGGCCGGTCCGCAGGAACCCGCGGCGGGAGAGTCGAGACGACATTACGGCACCTGTGCGAAGAGGATCGAACTTGACCAGAAGGCAGACCTCGCTATGGTCTCGCGTTCGGGGGAGAAGTTCAACCGTTTTCCGCTCAGACTGGGGGCGATCCCGCATGACCCGCCGGGGGATGGTCGTCGCGTTCGCGTTCGTTGTGCTGGCCTGCGGGGCCGTCGGGTGCGGCACCACCCGCATGACCGACACCACCCGCGCCGCGTCCGAGATGCTGCTCGTGTCGGCCGCGGTGGACAACGCCATCGCCCAGATTGACTGCTCGTCCCTGAGCGGCCGGAACGTGTTTCTGGACGTGCAGTACCTCGACGGCACTGTGGACAAGGGGTACGTCATCAGCAGCCTGCGGCAGCACCTGCTCGCTCACGGCATCAAGTTACGGGAAGATCGCAAAGAGTCGGACGTCATCGTCGAGGCGCGGAGCGGGGGAGTGGGCACGGATCGCAGTTCGCTGCTGCTGCTCGGCACGCCGGCCATGTCGGTGCCGGTGGTCGTCACGGGTCAGCCGTCGCAAATCCCGGAAATCGCCCTCATCAAGAAGACGGACATGAAGGGCGTGGCGAAGATCGCCGTGTTCGCCTACGAGCGGAAGTCGGGCGACGCGGTGTGGCAGTCGGGGCTGGTGGACGCCCGAAGTACGCTGAAGGACTTGTGGCTGATGGGGGCCGGGCCGTTCAGCAGCGGGTCGATCCGCCGCCGGACGGAACTCGCCGGCGAGGAACTGCCTCGGCTACCGATGCCGTTCGCCCACAATGAAAGCGACCCGCGGGCGAAGGGGCATACCCCGCCGGGCGTCAAGCAGGCCGCGCACGAGGAGTCGGAGAAGTAGCGCCGACGTCGGCGAGTCGGGGTAAAATCCCGGCACGTCCCACGCGGCCCTCTCGTGCCCCAACTCGTCATCATCGCCGGCCCCGACGCCGGCCGGGTGTTCCCGCTTGCGGCCGACGCCGTCATCGGCCGGCTGTCCACCAACCCCATCTGCCTGTCCGACTCGCGCACGTCGCGGCGACACTGCGAGGTGCGAGTCACCCCCGCCGGTGCGGAACTGCACGACCTGGGCAGCGGCAACGGCACCCGGCTGAACGGCGTGGCGGTGCAATCGGCCGGCCTGCGAAACGGCGACCAGATCGCGCTCGGCGAGACCACCCTGCGGTTCGAGACCGACCCGCCGAGTGCCGACCTCACCCGCATCGTCGTGCGGAGTCAGCCGGAGTTGCCGACGGCCGTCGTCGGCCGGTTGTCCGCCGAAGCGGGCAGTCAGATCCTTTCGCAGCCGCACGCCGCCACGTCCGACTGGCTCCGCTCGCGGCTGGCCAACCTCGCCGTGCTGTACGAGACGACCGCCGCCGTCAGCAGCATCGTCGATCTGGACGAACTGCTCGGGCGAATCGTGGAACTGGTGGTGCGGACGACCGACGCCGACCACGGGTGCGCGATGGTGCTCGACCCGGACACGAAGGTGCTGATGCCGAAGGCGGCGCGGTCGCGGGGCGGCGGCGGCGGGGAGCTGGTGGTCAGCCGCACGGTGGTCGATCACGTGCTAGGGCAAAACCAGGGGGTGCGGATCGCCGACGCCGGGGCCGACGAGCGGTTCCGCGGCGGGGCGAGCGTGATGCGGTATCACCTCCGCGAGGTGATCTGCGTCCCCTTGAAAGGGCGACACGAGACGGTCGGCGTGCTCTTCCTCGACACGTTCGGCGACGGCGAGACGGCTTCGCGGTTCACCGACGACCACCTGAAACTGGCCGCGGCGGTGGCACACCAGGCGGCCATCGCCATCGAGGAGACGAAGTACTACCGCGGGCTGATCCAGGCCGAGCGGCTGGCGGCGGTGGGCCAGACCATCGCCGACCTGTCGCACCACATCAAGAACATCATGCAGGGGGTGCGGTTCGGCTCCGACATGGTGAAGGCCGGGCTGGACGGCGACGACAAGGAACTGCTCTCCCGCGGGTGGCGGCTGGTGGAGAAGAACCAGCGGCGGATCGACGAGCTGATTCTGGACATGCTCAGCTACTCGAAGGACCGCGAGCCGATCCTCGACCCGACCGACCTGCGGGGGGTGGTGGCCGACGTGCTGGAACTGGTCCGCGGGCGGGCCGGTGACAGCGGGGTGTCACTCACCCTGTCGGCCGGCGAAATGCCCCTCGTGCGGTGCGACGGCGATGCGATCCACCGGGCGCTGCTGAACGTGGTGGGCAACGCGGTCGAGGCGGTGGCCGACGCACCCGACCCGCGGGTGGCGGTGGCAATCGAAGCGAGAGACGGGTACGCCGAAATCCGCGTGAGCGACAACGGCCCCGGCGTGCCGGCCGACAAGACGGACGAGATTTTCAAGCCGTTCGTCAGCACGAAGGGCAGCCGCGGCACCGGGCTTGGTCTGCCGAGCGCCCGCAAGACCCTCCGCGAACACGGCGGCGACCTGTTCGTGCAGCCCGAAGTTGAAACCGGGGCGACGTTCGTGTTCCGGTTGCCGCTCGCACCCACGGGGTAATTCATGCCGTTGCCACCACTCGCCCCGTTCGACCCGACGTTGCCACTGGAGCGGGCGCACACGCTGCCCGCTAGTTGGTACACCGACCCGGCGGTGCTGGCGGCGGAACGGTCGCACGTCTTCGGGAACAGTTGGCAGTGCGTCGGCCGAACCGAACAGGTGGCCGAGCCGGGCCAGTTCGTCACCGCCGACATCGCCGGCGAGCCGGTGATCGTGGTCCGCGGCGATGACGGCGAACTGCGGGCGTTCTTCAACGTCTGCCGGCACCGTGCCGCACCGATCCTGAACGACGACGCCGGGTGCGTGGGCAAACTCCGCTGCCGCTACCACGGCTGGACCTACGACCTCGCCGGGAGGCTGAAGGGGACGCCGGAGTGGGACGGCGTGTGCGACTTCGACAAGCACGACGACGGGCTAGTGCCAGTGGGTGCGGTGGCGGAGTTCGGGCGGTGGGTGTGGGTGAGCGTGGCAACTCCGGTGCGGGGCGTGGCGGAGGAGTTCGAACCTTACGCGGTGAGCCGCGAGGCAACGCCAATCTCGCTCGGCGTTGCCTCGCGACTCACCTGGCACGCCCGCCGCACCTACGACCTCGCGTGCAACTGGAAGGTGTACGTCGATAACTACCTCGACGGCGGGTACCACGTCCACACCGTTCACCCCGCACTCGCCGGGGCCATCGACTATCAGCAGTACCGCACCCACGTGTTCGATCGTTGCTCCGTGCAGACCAGCCCGCTCACGCCGACCGACGGCCGCGTCGGGGCCACCCGCACCGGCACTGCCGCGTACTGGTGGCTGTGGCCGAACTTTATGGTGAACGTGTCCGACGGCGTCATGGACACGAACCTCGTCCTGCCGCTCGCCGTGGACCGCTGCCGCGTGGTGTTCGACTTCTACTTTTCACCTGATGCCACTGACGAGTTCAAGCGGCAGAGCGTGGACGTGGCCGAGCAGGTGCAGGCGGAGGACGTGCTGATCTGCGAACAGGTGCAGAAGGGGCTGAGCAGCCGGAGCTACAACACCGGGCGGTTCAGCGTGAAGCGGGAAGCCGGCGGGTATGCGTTCCACCGGCTGGTGGCGGGGGCACTCTCGTAGC
>JANNDF010000722.1:0-5829 GCA_031387445.1 Planctomycetia bacterium | reverse complement strand
GGTCAAGTTCTTTGTACTTACCCAACCATTGAACTTACGGAATTGCTTTTACATGACGCAGCAAATTTAAATGCTAAGCAATTTAGCCCCGCTTGATGACCGCCGCCACCACGTTCGCCTCGAACACGTCCTTCGTCACCGGGTTGTTCTTCCGCACCCCACCACCCAACCCGGCCGGCGGAACGGCGCCGAAGATTTTTCCGAATGCGTCGTCGTCCTTCAGCAGCATCAGGGACGGCTCGTCCTTCAAGCCGGACGTGTTCTTCTCGAAGTGACCGGTGTGGACGACGAACACGGGGTCTTTCTTGTCGTCCTTCTTGTCGTCGGCGAGCGAGACGGGGGCGATGAGGAGTAGAGCGGCGAACAGGCGGCGGGGCATGGGGAACCTCGTGGTGAACTCCGGCAGTCATGCCGGGGGTGGCATCTTACTCTGCCCCCGGCATGACTGCCGGGGTTCGCCGAGCTACGGCAACGCATTCGGCGCCTGGAACGCCTCCGGGCGTTCGCCCTTCGGCACCACGACCACCCCGGCGTCGGTGACGGTGAACCCGCGGCGGCGGTCGAACTCGTGGTCGTACCCGATGACCGTGTACGGCGGCAGCCGCACGTTCTTGTCCACGATGCACCGCCGCAGGCGGCAGTAGCGGCCCACGTCCACCCCGTCGAACAGGATGCACTCGTCACACACCGCGTAGCTGTTCACCCGCACGTCCGAGTGCAGCACGCTCCGCCGCACCTGCCCGCCACTCACGATGCACCCGGCGGCCACCACGCTGTCGAGCGCCTCGCCGCGCCGGGCCAGCCCCACGCCCCCTTCGGCCGAGTGGACGAACTTGGGCGGGGGGGCGTCGTACTGCACGGTGCGGATGGGCCAGGTGCGGTCGTACAAATTGAGCACCGGTTCGGCCGCCACCAGGTCCATGTTCGCCTGGAAGAAGGCGTCCACCGTGCCCACGTCCCGCCAGTACGCGTCCGTCTTGTTGTTGCGGTCGCGGAAGCGGAAGGCGAACACCTTGTGCCCCTCGCGGATCATGTTCGGGATGATGTCCTTGCCGAAGTCGTGCCCGCTGTCGGCCCGCCCGGCGTCGTCGATCAGTTGGTCGAACAGCACGTCGGCGTCGAACACATAAATGCCCATGCTGCCGAGGGCGCGGTGCGGGTCGTCCGGCATGGGCGGGCAGGTGGCCGGCTTCTCGCGGAAGCCGATGATGCGGTAGTCCGCGTCCACGTCGATGATGCCGAACTGGTTCGACTCGCGGAGGGGCACCGGGATGGCGCCGACGGTCAACTCGGCCCCGGTCTCCTCGTGGTACGCCAGCATCTCGCCGTAGTCCATCTTGTAGATGTGGTCGCCACTCAGGATGACCACCTTGCTGCCGGCCTCCGGCTCCAAGCTGTAGATGTTCTGGTACACCGCGTCGGCCGTGCCCTTGTACCAGTTCTCGTCGATCCGCTGCTGCGGCGGCAGCACCTCCACCCCCTCACCCAGTTCGCCGCTCAGGAAGTGCCAGCCGCGTCGGATGTGCCGATCCAGGCTGTGGGATTTGAACTGCGTAATCACCCGCACCCGCCGCAGCCCGCTGTTGATGCAGTTGGAGAGGGTGAAGTCGATGATGCGGTAGGCCCCGCCGAACGGCACGGCCGGTTTCGCCCGGTCGCGGGTGAGCGGTTCCAACCGGGTGCCTTTCCCACCCGCCAGGATGACCGTCAGCACGTCGTTCCGCATGGCCGCGTCACTCGGATCGGGGAGGGTCCGATGAGGTGAGGGTATGGTACACCCCCGCGAGCGCGTCCGCCAAATCCGCTACAGGATACCGAGCCGCTTCAGTTTCACCCGCGACGACCAGCCTGCGCGCCCGATCCGGCGAACTGAGCAACGAGTGTGCTTCCCGCGCCATCTCGACAGGCTGACCACTTGCTACCAACTGACCACACTCGCCGCCCTTCAATAGCCGCTCCGTGTCGGGCGTGCGGTAGGCGAGCACCGGCACGCCGGCGGCCATTGCTTCGAGTAGGAACTTCGTCCCCCCGCGGGTGTGGGTGCTCCACACCTGCACCGCACCGGCGAGATACGGGGTGATGTCCGCGTGGTGGCCCACACACTGAACGCGAAGGTCCTCGCTCGAAAGGGTGCGGGCGAACCGTGCAATGTCCGCCCGTTGCGGGCCGTCGCCGAGCATCACCAGTCGGAGTTGCGGGTGAGGGTACTTCAGCACGTCGAACGCCCAGACGATTCGCTTCAGTTCGGCGACGGCGTCGAACCCGCCGCAGGCGAGGATCGAATGTACTCCGCACCCGCCGGGTGCGGTCCCCGTAACCGCACCCGGCGGGTGCGGAGTACATTCCACTCCCACTGGCACCGAGAACTGCATCGGCGCAGGCGTCAGCCGCGCGGCCCAGTCACGCTCGTGCTCGCTCTGCGAAATCGTGGCGGTCAACCCCGGAGCGAAGCCCAGCGTCGGTTCCACCGCCGCCGCACCCGCCGCCACCCACTTCGGGAAGAGCCAACGGCGGCCCACCGCCCCGACTGCCAGCGACTGCACTGCTCGGAAGGCGGCTGCCCCGAGGGTGTGAATCAGGTCGGGCTTCACCTCATCTAGCAGCCCGCGGATGCCGGCCGGCAAGTTGTGCCGCATCACGTCGAACCGCTCGCGAAGCGACGGCAGCGCGAGGTCGAACTGCTTCACCGACCCGGTCGGGTCGGCGGCGGAACAGAGGGCGAGAACGCGGGTCATGGGTGTGGCGTGTCGTCGGGGAGGACGCCGATGAACGGCAGGTGGCGGTAGTCGTCGGCGAAGTCCAGGCCGTACCCGATGACGAACTTGTTCGGGATTTCAAAGCCGACGTAGTCAGGTTCCACCGCGATCGTTTGCCGACCGACCTTCCGCAGCAGCACGCACGTCCGCACGCTGGCGGCCCCCTTGTGGTTCAGATGCTCCACCAGCCGGGCGAGCGTCTGCCCGCTGTCCAGGATGTCGTCGAGCAGCAGGATGTTCTTCCCCTTGATGTCGGGTAGCAGGCCGTCGTTGACCACCAGCGTGCCGGGTGTGGTGGCGTCGCGATAACTGCTCGCCTGGATCAGCCCGATCTGGTGCGGGTGGTGGATGCGGCGGATCAGGTCAGCGAGAAATACCAGGCTGCCGGTCAGGATCCCGATGACCACGAACGGGCGGTCGGCGAAGTCGGCGTTCACCCGTTCGGCGATGGCCTCCACCCGCTTGCGGATGTCGTCTTCCGAGATGAGAACTTCCATGCGGGCGAACCTGCGGCGGTGCGGTGCGATCATTCAACGAGAGCGCGTCCAGTGTGAACAGGGGGAACCGACATGAGCAAGAAACTCGACCACATCTTGGTCATCGACATCGAGGCGACGTGTTGGGACACCGGCCAACAGCCGAAGGGCGAAGTGTCCGATGTGATCGAGATCGGCGTTTGTCCCGTCGAGGTGGGCACGCTCACGCGGCTGGAGAAGCGGAGCATCCTGATTCGCCCGGAGCGGTCCACGGTCAGCCCGTTTTGCACCCAACTGACCACGCTCACGCCGGCCCAGTTGGATACCGGCGTGACCTTTGCGGAGGCGTGCAAACTGCTTGAAAAGGAGTTCCGCAGCGCGGACCGCGTGTGGGCCAGCTTCGGCGACTACGACCGCAAGCAGCTCGAGCGGCAGTGCAACGAGACCGGCGTGAAGTACCCGTTCGGCCCGCGGCACCTGAATGTGAAGACGCTGTTCGCCTTGGTGCGCGGGCTGCCGCACGAGGTCGGCACGGCCCAGGCGGTGCAGATGTGCGGGCGGACGATGGAGGGCACCCACCACCGCGGGGACGACGACGCCTGGAACATCGCCGGCGTGCTGATCGACGTGCTCAAGGCGGCACGGGGGTAGGGTGGGTCGCTCTCGCCGAGAGCGACATACAGACCGGCTCTCGGCGCGAGCCGGCCACCCTACTTCAGCACCCACTCGAACCAGGTGTACAGCGCCTCGTTCGCCTCGGCGTTCGGGTCGTGCTTCGGGCGGTTGGTCATGGCCACGCGGTTGGTTTCGCCGAGCAGCTTGTTCACCGCGATCAGGTGGTTCAGCGACTTCCACCGCTCCGGCTGATCCTCCGCCCCACCGGACACGAAGAACGGCCGCGGGGCCAGCAGGGCGTGCAGGTCGGTCAGGTCGCGCTGGTCTTCCATCAGTTTCTTGTACGGCCCGGTGCGGGGGTTCTTGTCGCTCGGCACCCCCGACTTCCGCTGCTCTTTCAATGCCGGGTCGAAGCCCAAATACCACGGCTCCCAGTAGTTCACGTTGCTCCGCTTCTCGTCGAACACAATGCCGGGGTCGGAGGTGGCTCCACAAGCGAACCCGTCGTGTAGCGCCGCCGCGAACATCGCCCACTTGCCGCCGTAGCTGTGCCCGACCACGCCGATCCGCTTGGCGTCCACATTCGCCATCTGGGCGAGGGCGGTGCAGCAGTTCGCCGCCTCGTAGGCGTGGAACGACAGCGGCTGAATCTTGCACTTCTCCTTCGACGGGTAGTAGGTGTTCGGGTCGCCGCCGAGTGACAGCGTGACGAACCCCTGCTTCGCAAGCTGAATGGCGTAGTCGCGGAATTCGGACTTGCCGCGACCGACGGCCGTGTTCGCCTCGTAGAAGACCACCAGCACCGCCGGGAACGGCCCTTTGCCTTCGGGCATCAGCAGGTACGCATCTTCGACCGTGCGGCCGGGGGCGGTCTCGATCTTCAGCTTGTACTGCGTGACGGTGTCGCGCTGCTCCTTCTCGCCGAGTTCCACCTTTGGCTTCTCGATGAGCGCCGGCCACTCGCCCATCAGACCGTGCCAGTACTTCTTGATCTCGGCCCGCCGCTTCTGCCAGTCGGCAGCGGTCTTCACCGCCGTGCCGTCGTCGAACTTCAGCGGGGAACGTTTCGTGCCAAAGTCGGCGGCCAGTTCCTTCGGCGGGGTGAAGTGCGGGGCGATCTTCGCCGGCGGGTCGGCGGCGAGTGCGGGAAGGGCGAACAGTAGAGCGAGCAGGGCCGTGCGGGTGAACATGGCGGGTCTCGGGGAGGTGCCCGAATGCTACCCGACGCCGACGAGGTTGCCCACCGTCCCGTAGGTGGCTTTCAGGTTCTCGTCGGTGAACACCTCGGCCACGGGGCCGGACGCCACCTTCCGCACGTTCAACATGGTGACGTGATCGAAATAGTCCTTCACCGTGCTCAGGTCGTGGTGGACCACCAGCACGGTGCGGCCTTGCGTTCGGAGTTCGCGGAGAATGTTCACGATGGCCACTTCGGTCGGCGCGTCCACGCCCTGAAAGGGTTCGTCCATCACGTACACGGGGGCTTGCTGCACCAGCGCCCGGGCCAAGAACACCCGCTGCTGCTGCCCACCCGAAAGTTGGTTGATCTGCCGGCGGGCGAAGTCGGTCAGCCCGACTCGGGCGAGGGCGTCGGTGGCCGCTTCCTTCTGCTTGTGTCCGGGCCGGCGGAACCAGCCGAGTTGCCCGTAGGTGCCCATGAGCACCACGTCGAACGCGGTGGTGGGAAACTCCCAATCGACGCTGCGGCGCTGCGGCACATACGCCACCGCCTGCTTGTTCGCGGAGTACGGCTGGCCGTGGATCAGTACCCGCCCGGACACCGGCTTGATGAGGCCGAGCATCGCCTTCAGGAGCGTCGTTTTGCCCGCCCCGTTTGGCCCGACCACGCCCATCAGCACGCCGGACGGGACGGTCAGGTCCACGTCCCACACGGCCGGCTTGTCGTGGTAGGCGACCGTCAGGTCGTGAATGTCGATGGCGGGGAGCATAGTGTCTTTGGTAGGTGCCGCCTGCCGGGCGGC
>JANNDF010000717.1:0-2173 GCA_031387445.1 Planctomycetia bacterium | reverse complement strand
GGTTCCCCGACCCCCTCACCCCAACCCCTCTCCCTCAAGGGGAGAGGGGGGTCAAACCCGGAGTTCCCCCAATGTCTGCGAAGAAGAAGCCCTCCCGCCGCGGGTTCCTCGGCACCGCCGCCGTGGCCGCCACGGCCGTGTCGATGACCGCCAAGAGCTACGCCCAAGTGCCCGGCGCGAACGAGGCCGTCCGCGTCGGCTTCCTCGGCGTCGGCGGCCGCTGCCAGCAGCACATCGACGTGGTGCTGAAGATGACCGAGCAGAAGAAGGCGGTGAAGGCGGTGGCGGTGTGCGACGTGTGGGACGGGCAGGTGGTGCCGAACGTCATCAAGGGCCGCGGGCTGTACCCGTCGGCCGAGCGGTGCGGGCTGGACAAGGACGACAAGAAGCACGTGAGCAAAGACTACCGCGTCATCCTGGAGCAGAAGGACGTGGACGTGGTGGCCATCGCCACCCCCGACCACTGGCACGCGCGGATGGCCATCGACGCCATGGAAGCGGGCAAGCACGTGTACATGGAAAAGCCGATGACCCGCACCATCACCGAGGCGATCGCGGTGGTGGACTCGGCGGTGAAGAACAACAAGGTGGTGACGGTGGGCGTGCAGAGCATGGCCGACCCCACCTGGCTGGCCGCCTACGAGTACATCAAGACGGGGAACATCGGCAAGGTGATGATGGGCCAGACGAGCTACTTCCGCAACAGCTCGGTCGGCCAGTGGCGGTACTACCCGCTCACCAAGGAGATGTCGCCGAAGACGATCGACTGGGACACCTGGCTGGGGCACAAGTTCAAGGGCGTGGACGGCGAACCGCTCGGCCCGACCAAGAAGGAGATGCCGTTCGACCGCGCCGTGTGGGCGCAGTGGCGGTGCTACTGGCCGTTCGGCGGCGGCATGTTCACCGACCTGTTCGTCCACCAGACGACGCACATGATCGCCGCCATGGGCGTGCGGTTCCCGGCGCGGGTGGTGGGGGCCGGCGGGCTGTACTTCGAGTACGACGGCCGGGACGTGCCGGACGTGGCCACGGTGGTGGCCGACTACAACGAGGGCTGCCAGTTCATGGTGAGTGCCACCATGATGAACGACGTGCAACTGGGCGAGATGATCCGCGGGCACCTGGGCACCGTCAAGTTCAGCCCCGACGGGCGGCAGGACTTCCTGAAAGGGTTCGAGGTGTTCGGCCAGAACGTCTCCGGCGGGCCGAAGAAGCCGGGCGGGGCGGTGGGCGAGGCGGTCCACAGCTACGAGAACCCGATGTACGCCAAGGCGGGCAGTGGGGTGGAGAACGGGGCCACCTACGCCCTGTGGGCGAACTTCATCGACTGCGTGGGGGCGAAGAAGCGGGAGACGCTCAGCACCCCGGAACTCGGCGCCGCCGCGTTCAGCACGGTGAACATGGGCGTGCAGGGCTACCGCCAGGGCAAGGTGCTGTTCTGGGACAAGGACACGCGGAAGGTGAAGGACGCCGACCCGAGCTGGGCGACCAGTTGGGAGAAGCGGAGCAAGGAGCGGGGCAAGCCGAACCAGATCATGGGCTGGACCGGCGGCGACAAGGGCAGCACCCTCACCCCGCCGGATTACCAGAAGTTGGAAGGCCCGTGGGTGGGCGATGCCGAACCGACGAGCGGCGGCAAGCCGACGACGGGCAGCGGCGGGAAGTGAAGTGCTCTGCTCGCTCCGCGAGCGGGTCCGAGAAGACCGCTCGAGGAGCGAGCAGAGCACTTGGCGGCGGGAGGTAGGTACCCACCGCCGGTTCGCAGAAACGGAGGCCCGACCGTGAGGGAGGGCGGCAGAAACTTCTGGCGCCCTCACGGTCGGGCCTCTGATCGTTGCTACTGAATGCCCCCGTGGATGCGTACCGGGGTCACGTCGTTCGGTAACTCGACGGGGTGGTCGCACCCCCGATACCACTTGTCACCGAGATCGCGGATGTCCTCCGACTTCTCAAGCAGTTGGTCCTGCCGGAGCAGAGGTTCACCGCAACAGCTTTGCTTATAGCAGCCGACGGGAACCGCACACGCGATTCCCGCCACCGCCGCAAGTGCCATATGCCGCAGCATTACAGAATGCCGCCGTGGATCCGCTGCGGGGTCAGGTGGCTGGGCTGGTCGTTGAACCAGAACCGCCGCCAGGTTTCCCCGATCTGTCGGGTGTCTTCCGACTGGTTG
>JANNDF010000667.1:0-8059 GCA_031387445.1 Planctomycetia bacterium | reverse complement strand
CCAACTGTTATCGGTTCTCGACGATGGTCACCCCGATCTGCCGCCACAACTGGGCCGTCAGTTTGTCCACCTCGGCCTTGAACGCCTGATCCGCCAGCTTGTTCCGAATCTCGGTCTGGAGCTTCTCGTCGAGCGGTCGGGCGCCGGCCACCTGCCGATCCAGCACGCGGAGGACGTGAAACCCGTTCTCCGACGGCAGCACGCCGCTGAAGTTGCCCGGCTTGATGTCCCAGATCACCTTTTCCAGTTCCGGCGGCTGAATCTCACCCCGCTTCTCGCCCACGCCGGCCCCGTCCCGCAGCACGCTGTCGCCGTGCCCGTGCTCCTTCACCAGTTTGACGAAGTCGGTGCCGGAACGGGCGGCGTTGAACAGTTCCTCCGCCCGCTTGCGGGCCTCCTCCGACGAGCCGAACCGGGCGGTGCTAACGAACAGGTGCTGGAATTTGATCGTGTCTGCCGTCTTGTACTCGTTCTGATTGCGGGCGTAGTAGTCCTGCACCTGCGCCAGGGTGGGTGTGCCCACCTTGTCCTTCAGCACCATGTTCACGAACGTGCCCATCAGCGACTGCCGCTCAATCTGCCGGCGGAACAGCTTCGGGTCCATGCCCTGTTTCTCGAGTTCGGCGTTGAACTCGGCGTCGGATTTGAACTTCAGGGCGGTGCGGCGGGCGCGGATCTGGGAGTCGGCCATCTTCCCCGCCTGCTCCCACAGGTCGGGCACCGCGGCCGGGTTGTTCTTCTTGATCCGCCCGACGAACTCGGTCAGGATCAGTTCGCGGTCGATCAGCTTCTTCAACTCCTCCTTGTACACCTCCTTCTCCTTCTTCACCCGCTCGTCGCCCTTCAACATGATGTAGTCCATCGCCCGCTGCTTCATCATGAGCGACACTTCCTCGTCGCTGATGAAGTTGTCGGCCCCCACGGTGGCGATCGGTCGCACCGCCGAACTGGCCTTGTCGGCCGCCGGACGAGACTCCGCCGCCGCGACCGGGGTGACGACCCCGGGCGGGGTGGGAGCGGAGTCGAGTGGAACGACCGGCGTGTTCGCTTTGGTCGCTGGCCCGGCCGGGACCACCGGCGCGTCCGGCCGAGTGGGAACGGGTAACGACGGGCGGTCTGGCGGCGGCAAGGCCGTCGGCACGCGGGGGCCATCGGGTGACTGCGCACGACGAACCGGCAGGGCCGGGTCGGCGAACGACTCCTCCACCTGGCGGTCGGCCTCGTGGCTGAACATTCCGCACCCGCCGCCGGCGGCGAGCGCGGCGAGCAAGGGGGCGGCCAGAAGCCGCCAGCGGAGTGGGGCGTCCATGCCCGGTCTCCCGTCCGTGGGTGTGTGGAGAATCGGACGGGGTATAGCGTGTGCGGCGGCCGGTGCAAGTGAGAAATGGGAACGGAGCAACTCGGAGCGGGTCAGCCCATTGCCTGACACACGGCGTCGGTGAACTCGGCGGTTCCCGCCGTGCCGCCAAGGTCGGTCGGACACACCTTGCCGGCGGTCAACACGCCCTCGATAGCTTTCAGCACACGAGCGGCGCTGTCGGGTTCGCCCAGGTCTTTCAGCATCTCGATGGCCGGGATGAGCAGTGGTAGCGGGTTGGCCAGGCCCGGCGGCACGGCCTCGTGCGTCGCCCCGTACACCGCCTCGTAGACCTTCACGCCGTCGCCCACGTTGATCGCCGAAGTCGCACTGATCCCGCCGACCAGCCCCGCCCCCAGGTCGCCGAGCAAGTCGCCGTACAGGTTGCCGGCCGCCATCACCTCGAACTGCTGCGGCTTGCTGACGAGTTGCATGCACGTGTTGTCCACGATCATCTCTTTCGCCGCGATGCCGGGGAAGTCGGCCGCCACCCGCCGGAAGCAGTCCAGGTACAACCCGTCGGCCAGCTTCAGGATGTTCGCCTTGTGGATGCAGTGGATCGACTTCTTGCCCAGCCGCTGAGTCAGGGTGAAGGCGTAGCGGAAGAACCGAAGGCACGCCACTTCGGTGACGATTTTGAAGCTCTGCACCACGCCGGGCACGATCTCGTGTTCGGAGGTGGCGTACAGGTCTTCGGTGATCTCGCGGACGAGGTGGAAGTTCACCCCGCTGAAGCGGCTCGGCAGGCCGGCCAGGTTGTGAACCGGGCGGGTGGACGCGAACAGCCCGAGTTTGCGGCGGAACTCGATGTTGGAATAGAGCGGGGTCTTCGGCCCGTGGGCGGTGGGGGTGACCGCACCCTTCGGCTGAAGCAGCTTGGTCTTCAGCGCGATGCCGTTCGCCTTGATGGCGTCGAACAGCGGGGCGGGGAGTGGGTCCTGGCCGGCCTCGATGGCGTGCCGCCCGGCCGGGAACACGTCGAACTCGACCGTCGCCCCGGCCGCCCGCAGCACCTGCCGCACCGACGCCTCTTGATCCAACCCGACACCCCCGCCCTGAACGAACACGACCTTCCGCATGGGCGAAACTCCGCTGTGGTTACGGGTTATCGTATGCCCTTCACCGGGCTGCGGCGGGCGGGGTACAATCGCGGGAAAGGAGTTCGCCATGCCGCTCCGCGATCACTTCCGCTCCCCGGTGAACGACCACCACCACTGGAGTGAGGTCCACGGGCAGTGGCCTGGGGAGATCGTTCGCCAACTGCTTCACCTGTTGCCGACTGGATTCCGCGCCGCGCCCAAAGTGGTGCTCGGTTCGCCGTTCGAGGTGGATGTGAGCGCGCACGACCTGGACTCCCGCGACCCGGACATCGACCCCACGTCCGGCGGCGGTACGGCCACGCTCACGGCGCTGTCGCCCACGCTCACCGTCGAGACCGACCAGACCGAGCAGAGCGAGTACGAAGTGCGGATCTATGACGCCGAGCGCGGGCGGCAGTTGGTGGCCGCCATCGAGATCGTCAGCCCGTCGAACAAGGACCGGCCGTCCACCCGCGAGTTGTTCGTCGGCAAGGTGGGTAGCCTATTGCAACAGGGGGTGAGCGTGTCGGTGGTCGATCTCGTCACCGTGCGGCAGGCCAGCTTGTACGCCGAAGTGCTCGCGCTGTTCGGTCGCACCGACCCCACTCTCGCCACGCCCCCGCCGCACCTGTACGCCGTCACCTTCCGCACCCGCGCGGTGCTGTGGCGGAAGCGGAAGCGCCGCCAGTTCCTCGACGCCTGGTACTACCCGATGACCGTGGGCCAGCCGCTGCCCGTCATCCCGCTCTGGCTGACCGACGAACTGCGGGTGATGCTGCCGCTCGAAGGCGGGTACGAGGAGACCTGCCGCATCCTCGGCATCGGGTGACCGTTCACCCCACCAGCACGCGCGGTTGGGGTAGTGCTTCCGTCCCGACCGCCGTCGTGCGGAGGACCCACGCGAGGGACGCCGACAGCACCGCCGAGAACAGACACCAGACGGACGTGTAGGCGTGGTCGTATACCAGCATCGCCACCGCCGCCGACCCGAACCCCAAGGCCACCGGCACGGCCAGCACCACACGGTACGAACTGATGACGAGCGGCAGTGTGGCGGTGAGCAGGTACGCCCCGCGGATCACCCATTCGGACACGCCGCTGAACGTGGCATCGGGGTAGTGGTATCGCACCGACGAGTGGCACACGTGCGCGCCCCGCCCATCGGCCCCGGTGAGCGCCGGAAGGTAGAACGCCAGCCAGCCGAAGCTGAGCGCGGCCCACACCGCCAGGAATGTCCGCCGCCGGCCGGGGCGTTCGATCAGCACCGCCGTCAGCGGGAACCAGATCGGCCAGAAGGCCAGGGCGAAGAACAGGTAGACCCGTGCGGCGGTGGCGGTGAGGGGCGTGTCTCCCGTTCGCAACCCGATCCACACCACCCCTTCCACCGCCTGTTGCAGGCCGAACACGCAGGGCACCACGGCCATCGGCCACAGCCGCGGGCAGCGGCGGGCGGCGACGCGGAGGCAGTACAACCCCGTCGGGACGAGCACGGTCGCCGCCCCGAAACTGACCTCGGGCGAGAAGCACATGGTGACCTCGGCGCACGGGCGTGCGCGGACGCAGACGGCCTGCGACCGCGATTCGGGGGGTTCGGAACGGGGTTGGTGGGAACTCAGCGGCGAGGCGTGTCGGGCGTGGCGAGCGACACCGCCACGGCGAGGGCGACGGCCATCAGGCACACCGCCACGGTGATGACCCGCTCACAGCTCGCGACCGCTAGCACGTCCGTCGTCTTGGACCAGAGCATGTCGGTTCTCCGGGCGCACCGCGGACGCAGACGGCCTGCGACCGCCGGGGGACAGGGGGGCTCAGGTTCGGGTGAAGGTCAGGACTCCGACGGGTGCTCGTCACGCCCATGGCGGTAGAGCACGACGACGTACCACAGCATCATCGCGGCCATAATCAGGCCGTAGATACCCGGCCAGTACCGGCTGGGCAGGAACACCATGAGTACCCCCACCAGCATGAACACCACCCCTTCCCGGTAGAGTTTCCCCGAGAACAAGTTACCCCCGGCGAAGGTGCCCAAGCCGACAACAACCAGGAACGCCGGCAACGCCGGCTTGAAGTCCCCGTCGTGGAGCCACATGGAGATGGCGGCCAGGGCCGTCGCTCCGAGCATCATGCCCACATGACACGCCGTGTACTCTCGCTCCATCGGTCGCATCCGATTCCGCCGGATCACGTTGGCCCACCAGAGCATCCCGGCCCACGTGATCAGGTAGTACGCCAGGCACACCCACTCGACCCACCGAGGGGCGTTCAGCATGACGGCCGCTTGGAGCGCGCCGAAGCAAACGCCGGCCGAGATGCCGCCGAAGAGAAACGTCCGCCAGGAGTACAGCGGCTGTGGGGGTAGGGAGAAATTGAGCGCGCGACCGATGTCGGTCAACACACTCGGCGGGGCAGCGACCACCGGCCGGCCGTGGACGAAGTTGTCCAGGTCATCGGCGAGGGCGGCGGCGGACGGGTAGCGGTCCTCGGGCTTCTTTTCCAGGCACTTCGCCACGACCGCCTCCAGGTCGCGGGGCACATCCGGGCGGTACGTCCGCACCGCCGGGGCCGGCTCGTCGGCCACCTTCCGCAACACCGACCCGACATCCCCGCTGAACGGCACCCCGCCCGTGAGAAGCTCGAACAGCACCGCCCCGACCGCGTGAACGTCCACCGCCGTGGTCAGCCGCTTGCCCCCGCCCACCTGCTCGGGGGCCATGTACGCCGGGGTGCCGGCCATCTTGGTCGCCGTCGCGTCGGACAGGCGGGCCAGTCCGAAGTCGGCCACCCGCACGCCCCCAGCGTCGTCGCGGAGGATGTTCGCCGGCTTCAGATCCCGGTGGATCAACCCCTGCTGGTGTGCGTGGTGAATCCCGCGGGCGATGTCGCGGGCGATCTCGGCGGCGTGCTTCGGCGCCAGCCTGCGATCCGGTCCCCGCCCCTTCAGCCACTTGTCCAGGCTGCCGCCGGTGAGCAGGGCCATGACCAGGTACGGCACCCCGTCCGCCTCGCCCGACTCGAGCACCGGCACCACGTTCGGGTGATTCAGCCCGCCGACCGCCTCCGCCTCGAACCGGAACCGCGCCCGGTCGTCGGCCGACAACTCGTCACCGGGGTGCAGCAGCTTGACCGCCACTTCCCGCTTCACGTCCGGGTCGAACGCGCGGTATACCACCCCCATCGCCCCCTTGCCGAGCACTTCCCGCAGCTCGTACTTGCCGACCGCCGTCGGCGACGCCGTCACCCGCAGGGGTGCCATGAGCGGCTTGATCCCCTGTTGAGCGGCGAGGAACCTGGCCAACTCGTTGGCGAGCGGGGCGTTGCGGGCGAACCAATCGACGACCGGCTTCCAGTCGCCGTCGTCCTCGGCCATCAGAGCGAGCGCCAGCCCCTCTTGCAGGGCGGCCGATACGGTGCCGTCCGGATCGGGCAACATGGACATGGGCGAGGTCTCGGGGGGACCCACTAACGACTGGCCGGTTCGGTCAGTTCCACCCGCAATCTGGCGACGGCACGGTGCAGGAGCAGCGACACCGCCCCTTCCGTCTTGCCCAACCGCCCGGCGATGTCGGTCACTTTCAGACCGTGCAGGTATCGCAACTCGACGGCCAGCCGTTGCGCGTCGGGCAACTCGGCGAGTGCAACCGCCAGCCGTTCGAACCGCTCGTTCCGGTCGGCCCGCTCGCTCGGCGACGTCTGCTCGGTCGCCAGCCAGTCGGCCAGCCGCAGGCTCGACTCGCCGACCGCGGCCAGCTCACCCCTCGCGGGAGCGTGCTTGCGGGTGGCGTCGATCAGGTTGTGCGTGAGCGCCCGCCGCAGGTAGGCGAGGACCTTCTGATCGGGCTGGCCGGCCAGCCCGTCGGCCTTCACCGCTTCGAGCAGCGTTTGTTGAACCAGATCGGCGGGGTCGAGTTTCCCCCGCACCCAGCCGGGCATCTGGCATTTCGCCCAGAGCAGCAGGGCGGGTTCGAAGGGGAGCAAATCGAGTGGGGCGTCGGGCACGGTAGCCCTCCGGTGGAGGTGACATCCTCAGCGGACCGGCGGACGAAATCTTACGCGAAAATGTGTGCGAATCACGGGAGGAGGTCGGCGACGGGCACGGAGACGGTGGCGACGTCGAGCGGGAGGGTGAGCGTGTCGCCCGGCTGGCAGGTGGCGAACGCCTGGTACTGCGGCACGGCGACCGGGCCGGTCGGGTTCGAGTACACCTCGACGCGGCGGTCGGGCAGGTTCACAATCCAGTACAGCGGGATGCCGGCGCGGGCGTAGATGCGGGTCTTGTCCCGCTGGTCGCGGAGGAGCGACGAGTCGGCCACCTCAATCACGAGCGCGCAATCCGCCGCCGTCGGGTGCCGGGTGAGGTAGGTGCGTGCGTCGCCGCGGGCGATGCAGATGTCCGGCTCCGGCACGCTGTCGGGAAGGATCAACGCCTTCTGATCGCGGCACCGCCAGCCGGCCGGCAAGACCGACCGCAGAACATCACCGATGAAGTCGAGCGTGCCGTCGTGGGGCGGGTTGCGGGGCATCTTGAGCACCACGTAGTTTTCGAGCAGTTCCACTTTGTCTTCGGCGGTCAAGAAACCCTGCTCCGTCATTCGCAGGTAGCGGGCGACGCTGAAACGGGCCAGGGAGGCGAGGTCCGCGTAGGTGGGGGCAAAGGGCGGGGCGGCGACGGCGGACATGGTGGGACCCTTCAGAACGAGTGTCACTTGTACTCGAACCGTGACGGTTCAGGCAACGGCAGCTACGGTCTCGTCGTGGGTGGAGGTACGTGCCGCTTCGCATCATCCCACCCCGGATCACCTTCACGAATCACTTTCCCATTCACGACCCTGCCCGGCCGCATGGCATCGACCAGGGCCTCGCGTGCTGCTGGTGAGAGTTCGGTCGGCAGCGTGGGACTTCGCCGGTTCGGGTGCTCGGGGAAGGATTGGCTTGAGTTGGACTGCCGCCCCTGGAAAACCAAGTACAGAAAACCCGCAACTATTACCAGGATGACACGAACGATCGCGGCACCCACTCGCGGCCCGGTCTGGCCGAATTGAAGCCGCGGGCGTTCCGGCATTGGCTGTTCGGGGGTGGGCAGTAGGTCACCGAGTAACTGCGGACCCCCGCTGGTTGGCGGCAACTCACCCGGCACGCGGTCGAGGACGACGTTCACCACCCAACAACTGGCGAACGGGTGCGGGCAGGTGCGGCAGTGGTGGAGGAGTTGCGGGTGGTCGCAGCCGGCTTCTTCGAGGGCGTCGGCCAGGATCGGCAGGCGGTCAAAGGCGGAATCGGCGTCGATACCGCGGGCGAGGGCGAGGACCGTTTCCGTCCGCCAGTTGGGGTCGAACGTCAACGGCTGAGCGGCGGACGACGGCGGGAACGGGGGGCAGAATTCGATGGTGACGGTGTCCCGGGTTTCCGACGGCAGCTCGTCGTCCGGGAACGGGGTCGTGAATTCGTCGGTGTCGTCATCGGTGGTGGCCATGCCAGGCCCCGCGGCGGTGGGTGCATTTTACCACCGCGGGGCGGTCGTCCGGCTACTTCTTCTCGTCCTTCTTGTCCTTGTCCGCGATGGGGGTGAGGATCACCCACACCTTCGAGCCGAGCGGCGGGATCTTCTTCTCGATCGCCTTGAAGA
>JANNDF010000813.1:0-2016 GCA_031387445.1 Planctomycetia bacterium | reverse complement strand
CGGGGGTGACCGAGAAGCCCAGGGCGTGGCCCTGGGCTGAGGGTGGTGGGCCCTTCGGGCCTTGCCGGTTGGTTGTTTCCGTCCACCCGCCCACCCAGGCCAAACGGCCGGCCCCCCCTCACCCCCGGGCATCGCCCTGGGCTGGTGTTGCCCCCCCTCTCCGAAGCGGTGAGGGGGCCGGGGGGGTGAGGTCATCATTCCTCCTCCCCCTTTCACCGTTCGTCGCTTACACTAAGCTTCACCCACCCCCGCCTTCCGCACCTCGCAGGTCCGCCATGTCGCTCGTGCCGACCATCGCCATCGGGCTGGCCCTCGTCGGTTCCGCCGCCGAAGCCCCGCCGAAGGACGTGCTGCCGCTCACCGGCCTCGCCCCGGCCAAGCTGTTCCCCGACCTGTGCAAGTACCAGTACCGCGTGACCACGCAGTCGGCCGACTGCCAGAAACTCTGCGACCAGGCGCTCGGCTTCTACTACAGCTACGTCTGGATCGAGGCGGCCCGGTCGTTCGAAACCGCCCTGCGGCACGACCCCGACTGCGCGATGGCGTGGCTCGGCCTGCACAAGAGCTTCGAGAAGTGGAGCGGCGGCACGAAGGTGCCGGGCGGCAACCCGTTCGTGGCCGTCGTCGGCGGCGGGCCGGTCTTGCCGGATCGTTTCACAAAGGCCCCACGGGACTACGCACTGGAACGGGCGAAGGCTCTCATGCCGAAGGCCAGCCACCGCGAGCAACTGCTCGTCACCGCCAAGCTGCAAGAGAAGGGCAACTGGCCGGACGTGAAGCCGGAAGACCGCAAGAAGAAAGCGACCGACACGCTCAACGAACTGCTCGCGTTGTACGAGGACGACGAAGAGGGGTGGTTCGCCCGGGCGCAGGTGGCCGAGGGGCCGAACGCCGCCGTGCCGTTCTACAAGGCGGTGCTGAAGATCAACCCCATCCACCCCGGCGCGAACCACGAACTGGTCCACCACTACGAGAACATCCGCCGCCCGGCGCTCGGCTGGCCGCACGCCGAGAAGTACATGGAGAGTTCGCCCAGCATCCCGCACGCCTTCCACATGCAGGCGCACCTGGCCATGCGGATCGGCAAGTGGACGTCCACCTCCGACTGGAGCACGAAGGCGTACCAGATGGAGAAGGCGTACCACCAGTTCCAGGGGGTGAAGCCGGGCGAAGATCACCAGTTCCAGCACCACGCGGAGACGCTCACCCGCGGGCTGGTTCACGACGGCCGGTTCGCGGAGGCGGGCGGCGTGCGGGCGGACGCGACCGGCTACGGGTACAAGTTCACCCCGCAGTGGTTCGGCATGTTCGTGGCGCAAAAGAACTGGGAGGAAACGGGCAAGGTGATCGACGGCATGCGGAAGGGCGACAAGCTGACGGCGGCGTACTACTCGGCGGTGGTGGCGCTGGAGAAGGGCGACACCAAACGGGCACAGGCCGAGGTGGACGTGCTGAAGCAGGCCTCGGCGACCAAGAAAGAGAGCGGCAGTGCGGCCTACCGCCTGTGGGAGGTGCAGGGGCGGCTGGAATGCCAGACGGGCAACGGCGAGGCCGGCATGAAGCTGTTCAAGCGGATCATCGACAAGACGAAGGACGACTTCGGGCACCACGCCTGGGGCGGCGGCGCGTACTACATGGAGCAGTGGGGCATCGGGGCGATGGAAGCGGGCCTGGCGGATCAGGCCGAGGAAGCGTTTCAAGAGGCACTCGCGCACGACGCCGGCAGCGTGCGGGGAGCACTCGGCCTGTGGGCGCTGTGCGAGCGGCTGGGCCGCACCGACGAAGCCGAGCGGTACATGAAGGTGGCCAAGCGGTGCTGGTCGAAGGCCGCCCCGACCGACTTCGAGCGGCTGAAGACCGACATGGCCGAGCGGGCGCTCCGCCTGCCGACGACCGCGACCACCTCCGGCGGCGAACGATAATCGGTCTGACGGATCAACAAATCCGGACACGGATGAAGAGGAGGAAGGCAGGGATGAAGAGGATCAGAACAAAACATTGATTCTGATCCTCTTC
>JANNDF010000598.1:0-3618 GCA_031387445.1 Planctomycetia bacterium | reverse complement strand
TTCGATTCCGCCCGCGGAGCGGGCAGCGACTTTCCCCGACCTACCCGTTTAGACTGGAAGCACCACTACCAGCCAGGCTCGCTGCCGCTCGCCGCGAAGATGCCATCCACCTCACTTCCCGTACTTCTTCCCCAGCGCCTCGGCCTGTTCGGTCACCTTCGCCTTCGGGTACTTCTTCTTGAACTGCTCGACGGCGGCCAGCAGTTCGGCGATGGCCCGGCCGTTCTTCTCCCGGAAGCTCGCACTGGTCGGGTCGAACCCGCCGGGCTGGGCGAGAATGGCCGCGTCCAGCTTCCGGATCGGCTCGAACGCCGTGCGGGCCTTCAACTCCGCCGCCACGGTCGGGTCCAGCTTCAGGTTCACCAGGGTGTCCGCGATCTTGTCGCCGACCGGCGTGCCCTTGTACTTGCCGGTGTGTTCTTCCAGTAGCGTGAACGCCCCGACCGGGTCGGTCTTGGCCATCTTCTTCGCCTCGTCGAGCGCCTTCTGGCCTGGAGCGGTGAGCGTGCCGAGCAGTTCCTTCGCCGGTTCAGACACCGTCTTGTCGGACGACATCGCCTGCGGGTAGAGCTTGGGCAGCACGTCGAGCAGCGGTTGCCCGCCGCTGAGGGCGTCCGTGATCGGCTTGAGCGTCTTGGGCGTTTCCCCGCTCACCGCCTTCGCCACCACCTGGCGGCCGACGGCGGCGCGCACGTGCGGGGCGGCGTCGTGCCCGCTGCCGCGGAACACGCACTCGCCGTCGCGGTCGAACACGAGCGTGTGCGACGCCTTCCGCCCGCTGAACCGCTGGCGGTCTACGTTGTCGCGGAGCATGAGCGAGGCCACGGTCGGGAAGGGCAGGTGGCGGTCGGCCAGGTCGCGCTTCAGGTCATCCGGCGGGACGAGCTGCCCGGTGCCGGCGGCGACGAACAGGCCGTACGGCGACAGCTCGCGGTGCAGGTCGGCCAGTTTGCCCAACACCGGGTAGTCTTCCGGGCTGAAGAAGGCGACCACCGCCACCTTCCCCTTCAGGTCTTCGGCCTTCACCCCGGTGCCGTACAGCGGGTCGCCGAACCGCACGTCGGTGTGCTTCACGCTCAGGTCGAACTTGTCGGCCCCGTTGTTGGACAGCGGCCCGCCCTTGCCCTCGGCCACCGGCTCGTTCTTCTTGTCCTTCCCCCACGCCCCTTCCATCAGCTTGAACGTGACCGGGTCGTGCTTCTTCAGCTCGGTGCGGGTCTTGGGGAAGTGGTGCAGTTGGTCGAAGTAGGCGCACGTCAGTTCGGCGAAGAACTCGGCCTCGTTGGTGCTCAGGTACTGTCCCTTGTCGTACAGCTTCCGCTCCATCGCCTGGGCGTAGCTGGCCTTCACCCCGGCGTTGTCGTAGCCGATCACCTGGTCGTGGACGGCGTGGGCGAACTCGTGCAGCAGCACGCACCGCTCGCTGTCGGCCTTCGGCTGGTGCTCGCCGGTGAGCGACCTCATGTTCAGGACGGTCACCGTCTTCGCCTTGAGCGGGTGCTTGCCCTTCTGCAGCATCTGCACCTGGTGCCCGCCGTAGTACACGGCGGTGGCGAACCCGTCCCGCCCGTTCGTCATCTCCAGCTTCTCCTCCCACTCCACCCACACGGGCAGCTTCCGCAGGGCGTCCGCCTGCTTGGCGGTCATGATCTTGGTAATCATCTTCAGTTCGAGTTCGAGCACCTCCATCGGCTTGCGGTCGAACTTGGCGGTGTCGGCCTTGGCCACGTCGTCGCTCACCAGCAGGGTGAACCCCTCGACGGTGTGCCGCTTGTACCCGTCGATCTTGTCGAGCGGGGAGGGCTTGTCTTTTTGCGCGAGGGCGACGGCCGGCAGGAGCAACAGGAGGGCGAGCGGACGCATGGGAGAATTGGCTCGGGGTGGTGGAAAGGTAGAGCCGATTGAGACCGGATGGCCGGTGAGGGGGATCAATTGCAGCCCCGAAGGGGCGACCGGGAATAGCCAGGGGTGACGGAGTCCCGTAAGGGACGACGGAGCCCCTGGAAGGAAAATCCAACAAGCCCGCAGCCCCGAAGGGGCGAACCGTGATGCGGGTCGCCCCTTCGGGGCTGCGACAGATTCTCACCATCAGTTCCAGGGGTTCTCGCTCGCTCCGCTCGCTTCACCCCAGGCTATTCCCGGTCGCCCCGTCGGGGCTGCTCAATCCTCACCCCACCCACACGTCCTCGTTCTTCAACTTCCCTTTCATCGTCTTGCGGTACACGTGGTCCTTGCCGTCCACGATGCCGTGGGCCTTGTCCAGCTTGCCCATGAACAGTTCGGCCGGCTGGGCGGATTCTTCCCAGTCGAGGATGTTCTCGCCGGCGCTCGCCTGGATGTACAACGTGTGGTCGAACCCGGCCTTCTCCTCCACCTTGCCGTCGTGGATGTGGACGGTCGGCAGGAACAGCTTGTTGGCGGTCTCGCGGGGGAAGTCGAACGCCATCGGGTGGACTTTCTTCTCCCCCTTCTTCAGTTGGAAGACGGCGAACCCCCAGTCCTTGTACTGCGGCAGCTTGGCCCAGATGTCGGCCGGCAGCTTGAACTTCTCGTCCACCCGGTCGAAGTCCTTTTGCGTGGGCACGAACGAGGCGATGAAGCTGCCCACCTCCACCACCGGCAGTTTCGCCCCCGGCTCGGACTTCGGGAACCCGTTGTCCGGCCCGCCGCGGGCGGGCTTCGGCTCCGGCCAGCCCTTCCGGACGTCGGCGAAGAAGTCTTCGTACTTGTCCAGGGCGAGGAACTTGACCGCGTCTTCCTTGCTCGCCTTTGGCGTCGGAATGGGCAGGATCATGGCCAACTCTTCGGCCGCCTTCACCGTCATCGAGTAGACGAGGAACTGCCGCCCGTCCTTGCCCGCCCGCGCGAAGATGTTCGTGTTCGACACTTCAGCCGCTTTCGAGAAACAGCACATGGCCCGGCCTCCGGGAATTGGGACGCCGGTATGCTATCGGTCGGCGGGTGTGGCGGAAGGCGGCATGTTACGCTGAAGACCTCGCCCCCTCACCTCTTCTTCCGCTCCGCCAGGTCGTAGCTGTCACCCGCCTTCAGCGCGAGCGGATCGCCCTTACCCTCGGCGGTGGAAAAGAACGCCTTGCCCTCGCCGAGCACTTTTGCCACCCCGCCGCTCACCACCACCGCCGTGCTCTCGTCGATGCCGATGCCGAGCGCCTTCGGGTGCTTGGCGATCACGCCCGCCAGCCTCTTCTCGCGCTTGCGTTGGGTGAAGTGCTGATCGACCACCGTGCCCGGCAGCAGGCCGAAGCCCTCGGCCGTGGTCGCCTCGTCCGTGCCGCCGGTGATCATCACGTCCGACATGATCGCCGCCCCCGCCGACGTGCCGCCGACCACCGCACCGTCCGCGTACCGCTTCTTGATTGCCTCCGACACCTTCGTGCCGGCGTAGGCTTTGGTCAACTTCGACTGATCCCCGCCGCTGAACCAGATGCCGGTGGCGTCGAGCAGCGGCTTCACGAAGTCGGCGGAGTCGGCCGTCTTCGTGTCGCGGGTGTGCAGCAGCTTCACGTCGGCCACCTTCGCGTCCTTCCACTGTTGCAGGTAGCCGGCGTGTTCCTTCTAGTCGTCGGCGGACGTGCTGGCAGTCGGAATGACGACGAT
>JANNDF010000563.1:0-8296 GCA_031387445.1 Planctomycetia bacterium | reverse complement strand
CGCTCTCGGCGAGAGCGGGCCACCCTACTTGAGATTCACCGCCACGATCTCCTTCCCGTCCCGCAGGTACACGCGGTCGCCGACCACGGACGGCGGCGTCCACGCCCGGCCGGTGGCGTCGAACCCGCTCGCCTCCTTCACCCCCGTGTCGGTGAACTCGCACCGGGCCAGCCTCCCCTTGCCGCTCAGGATCAGCGGCACGCCGCCCGCCAGCAGCACGTTCGCGTCCTTCCACTTCTTGTCCGTCCAAACCACCTCGCCGTCTTTCAGGCTCACCGCCACGAGCCCGTCGCCGGCCGCCCCGTACAGCGTGTCGCCGGCCGACACCCATGTGCAGTAGAAGAACTGCGGGTCGGCCTTCCACGTCTCCTTCACCGCGAACGTCTGCCCGCCCTTCGTCACCTTCAGCAGCTTCATCCCCTTCATGCCCTGGCCCGAGATGACGACGCGGTCGTCGGGCAGCACCAGCGGGGAGGGCACGTTCGTCAGCCCTTCCAGCGGCAGCTTGAAGCTCCACAGTTCGCTCCCGTCCGCCGGCGAGTACCCGCTCAGCTTGTTGCGGCTCAGGTGGACGACCTGTTCCACACCGCACAGTGTCACCACCTGCGGGGTGGCGCAGCTGGCCGCGTCGTCGCCCGTCCGCCACTTCTCCGTGCCGTCGGCCGGGTCGAGCGCCACGAGGGCCGGCCCCTTCTTCCCGCCGGTCGGGATCAGCACCAGTTGACCCAGTGGCACCGGGCTGCCGGCGAACCCGAACTCCGGCGACACGGCGGCGAAGTCGGTGGTCAACTCCTTCTCCCACAGCACCTTGCCGGTGGCGGCCTCCACCGCCGACACGCGTCCGGTGTACCCGAGGGCGATCACCCGCCCGCCGGTCACGCACGGCGTGGCTTGCGGCCCGCTCTTGCCGCCCTTCACCGGCGTGTCGCCCTTCGGCAACTTCTCCACCGCGTACTTGTGCTCCCACAGTTGTTTGCCGCCGTTCGGGTCGAGGGCGATCACCCGCTCGGTGCCCTTCGTCGGGTCGTCCTTGTCCCGCTCGCCGCTCATGGTGAACAGTCGGGTGCCGTCGCCGACGACGCCCGATTCGCCCAGCCCGATGGGGATTCGCCACGCCACGGCTTTGTCGGTGAGGGTGTCCGGCAGCTTGGCGGGGGTGGTGAAGTTCCCGGTCGGCCCGCCGAAGTGAGTCCAGTCGGCGGCGAGCAACGGGGTGGAGGCGAGGAGGAGGAGCAGTAGAGCGAAGCGGGGCATTGGGCACCGTGGGCGGGAGGGGGGCGGGAGTATTCGTAGCCGCCGGCCGTCCGGATTCGCTCAACTTCGGCCGGAGTTCTGCCGATGCGCACCAGGGGTCGTGTTGCACGTCCCCCCGTTTCGTCTAGTATGATTCGTCTCAACACCACCGCACCGGGGCACCGCCTCTGATGGGCAAACTCGTCGAACGCACCGCCACTTCGCCCGACGGTCACCCGTGGACGATCCAAGACGCCGCCGACACGTACAGCGTGCAGAACTGGGGGAAGGGGTACTTCGGCATCAACCCCGCCGGCAACGTGGTCGTCCACCCGACCAAAGACCCGGCCCAGTCTATCGACGTGAAAGAACTGGTCGATCAACTCCAGCACCGCGGCATCCAACTCCCAATTCTGCTGCGGTTCACCGACGTGCTG
This sequence comes from Planctomycetia bacterium, assembly GCA_031387445.1. Classification (GTDB taxonomy): domain Bacteria; phylum Planctomycetota; class Planctomycetia; order Gemmatales; family Gemmataceae; genus JALHQU01. Next base: position 6,626 of record JANNDF010000563.1, on the reverse strand, counting down.
CGGCACCGCATCGGGGAGATGGCCGACGCCTTCGGCAAGGCGATCACCGAGTACGGCTACCAGAACAAGTACAGTTGCGTCTACCCGATCAAGGTGAACCAGCAGCGGCAGGTGGTGGAGGAGGTGCTGAACATCGGCAAGCAGTACGGGTTCGGCCTGGAGGCCGGCAGCAAGCCCGAACTGCTGGCGGTGCTGGCCATCACGAATGGCGCCGACGTGCCCATCATCTGCAACGGGTTCAAGGACGACGAGTACATCAAAATGGTGGTGCTGGCGAAGAAGATCGGCAAGAACATCATCCCGGTGGTGGAGAAGCTGAGCGAACTCGAACTGATCGTCAAGCACGCCGAGGAGCTGGGCGTGCGGCAGCCGATCGGGGTGCGGGTGAAACTGGCCACGCGGGGCAGCGGGCGGTGGCGGGGGAGCGCCGGCTACCGCAGTAAGTTCGGGCTGACGCTGACGGAAGTGCTGGAGGCGTTCGAGTTCTTGAAGGCCCGCGGGCTGGGCGACTGCCTGCAAATGACACACTTCCACATGGGCAGCCAGATCACGAACATCCGCAAGGTGAAAGAGGCGCTGAACGAGGCCGCCCGCATCTACGCCGAACTGGTGGGGCTGGGGGCCGGGCTGAAGATCATCGACGTGGGCGGCGGCTTGGGCGTGGACTACGACGGCAGCCAGACGGACTTCGAGAGCAGCATCAACTACACGCTGCAAGAGTACGCGAACGACGTGGTGTTCCGCATCAAGACGGTGTGCGACGAGGCCGGCGTGCCGCACCCGCAGATCATCAGCGAGAGCGGGCGGGCGCTGGTGGCCTACCACTCGGTGCTAGTGTTCGACGTGCTCGGCACGAACAACTACGACGCCTGTGCCGCCCCGGACAGCATCCCCGCCGACAGCCCGCAGCCGCTGCAAGACCTGTTCGCCATCCACCGCGACCTGACCAAGAAGAACTGCATCGAGAGTTACCACGACGCCGTTCAAGAGATGGAGGAGTGCCTGGGCACGTTCAACCTGGGCTACATGCCGCTGACGCAGCGGGCACAGGCCGAGCGGCTGTTCTTCGCCATCGGCCGCAAGCTCCAGAAGATCGTGAAGGAACTGGACTACGTGCCGGAGGAGTTGCAGGGGCTGGAGTCGCTGATGTCCGACACCTATTTCTGTAACTTCAGCCTGTTCCAGAGCATGCCCGACTCGTGGGCCATCAAGCAACTCTTCCCGGTGATGCCGATTCACAGGTTGGGTGAGAACCCGACGCGGCGGGCGGTTCTGGGCGACATCACTTGTGATTCGGACGGCAAGATCGACCAGTTCATCGACCTGCGAGACGTTCGCAGCACGCTCGAACTGCACCCGTTCAAGGAAGGCGAGCAATACTGCCTTGGCGTGTTCCTGCTGGGGGCGTACCAGGAGATTCTCGGCGACCTGCACAACCTGTTCGGCGACACGAACGCCGTTCACGTGCATCTGGAACCGGACGGCACGCCGAACGTGGACGTGGTCATCAAGGGCGACACGGTGACGGAGGTGCTGAACTACGTGCAGTACAGTGCCGAGAAGTTGACCGACCGCATCCGCAAGGACGTGGAACGAGCCGTCCGTGCCGGCAAGCTGAGCCTCGCCGAAAGCCGGGCGTTCCTCAGCTTCTACGAGAACGGCCTCGCGGGCTACACGTACCTCGAAGAGCCGTGAGAGCAGGGGCCTGGGATCGGTGGCCAGAGGTCGGAAGGTAGACGGTTTGTCGCGAGGCGAAGGCGAGCGTGCAACCCCGAAGGGGCGACCGGGAATAGCCAGGGGTGGAGTGAGCATCGCAGATGCGAACGGAACCCCTGGAACCGATGGGAAAAATGGAACAAGCCCCGGAGGGGCGACAGAACCCGTGTCTGTCGCCCCTCCGGGGCTTGTGGATCGGTGATTCACACCAGGGGTTCCCGCTCGCCTGCGGCTCGCTCCACCCCTGGCTATTCCCGGTCGTCCCTTCGGGACTGCACCCGGTCGCTGCGTTCCCGGTTCCAGCAACCCGGCGGCTCGTGCCGCCGGTCACTTCCCGTAGCGGTGGACACTCGCAACGCGGACGACCCTTCTCTCCTCGTCCACCTCGAACATGATGACGAGTAGCGGCGGGAGGACGATGCGAACCGCACCGTCGCGGGATTCGCCCACCTCCATCGGCCCATCCTTCAGCCGTCGGTTCAACCCCTGCACCCCGCGGGCCATCCGCTCACGCTCCTCGGCGGTTGCGGTGACGTACAGGTCCGCCAACTCGTCGAGAAGTTCTTCCCGCCACAACACGTCGTACATCAGGCCGTCCCCTCCAACTCGCGGAGGCGGGCGTCCACCGCGTCCGCCGTCACCCACCCGTTCGGGTCGTCCAACCGCCGGCGGAGTTCGGCGTCCGTCAGTCCGGATTCCGGGTAAGTCATGCCGGGGGTGGTGGGGAGGAATACGCCCATCACCGTCCCATCCGGCGCGCGGAGTTCTCGCGGTTGGGTGGTGCTGGTCAGGGCGGCCACGGTGGTCGGGTCGGTGATGGTCAGGGGCATGGTCGCCTCCGGGTTGGTCGAACGGTCACGCACATTCTACCCGAAGAAGCCGCCGAACAGCCCGCCGAACGGGTCGCTCGCTCGGAGCAGTTCCTCGATCTGCGGCAACAACTGCTTGTGCCGCTCCTCGGTGCTCGCCTCGGCGAGCACCTTCGCTTTCCGCAGGGGCTCCGTCACCTTGTACCCGCTCCGGCCCTTCGACTTGGCCAGTTCTGCCTGGGCGAACAGGTACGGGAAGAACGGGTTCTTCGGGAACCGCTTCATCAGCCCGCCGGCCACCTTCAGCACCACCGCGAACTGCTGCTTGTTCATCAGCGTGCCGGCCAGCATCTCGAACTCCAGTTCCGAGCCTTCAACGGAGCCGGCCGCCCGCGCTGCCACGTCCAGGAACTTCTTCTCCTGCGTCTTCTGCCCGGTGTACTTCAACCCTTCGGTGATGTACATCTCGTGCCCGCTCAACAGGCTGCCCGCTTCGCCGGGCGTGGGTGACAGTTCGAGCGCGTCGGCCAGATCCTTCGCCGCGGCCGTCCGCTCTTTCGGCTTCAGTTTGAGTAGCACGGCGTTCGCGTGCAGGTAGAGCCGGGCGACCAGCCGCGAGGACTTCTGACCCAGAGCGGCGGTCGCGGCGGTGTCGGCCTCGGCGGGCCGCTTCGTCTTGCGGTACAGCACCGACCGCAGGGCGAAGTAGCTGGTGGGCAGCTTCTCTTCGAGTAGCGCCTTGTTGTCTTCCAGCAGTTTCTCGACCTCGGTCAGCTCGCCGTCCACGGCCAGCCGGCGAGCGTGGGCAATGGCGGCCGACCCGGTCAGGTGGCGGTTCTGCGCGTCCAGCGGATTGACGGCCAACGCCCGCCGGCGGAGGTCGAGCGCCTCGCCCGACTTCCCCTGCGTGGTCATCAGGGCGGCCAGCGCCGACAGCACCGGCATCGACTGCGGGGTGAGTTCGAGATACCGGCGGGCGGCGGCTTCGGCGGCGGCGAAGTCGCCGCGGACGAGCGCGGCGGCGAACAGGTCCTGGGCCACCGGCTCCCAGTCCGGTGCGAGGTCCGCCGCCCGTTGCAGGAAGACCGTCGGGTCGAGCGGCTTCTTCTTCGCCTTCGGCTTGCGGGCGGGGGCGCCGAAGAACCCGCCGAAGTCGTCTGCCGCTCGCGGGTCGGCCGCGTCCTCCTCGATGTCGGCGGCGATGCCGGCCATCCGCTTCAGGATGACCGCGCGCGCGCGATCGGCCAGTCCCCGCGACCACCCGGCCGGCACCTCGGACAGCCACCCCTCGTAGGCCGCCCACCGCGCCAGCGACGTTTCCAGGTCGTCCACTTCCTCCAGCACCATCGCTTCCAGTTTGTGGAACGACGGGTCGGCCGGCGGCGGGCCGAACATCTTCGTGTACTTCGGCAGGTCGCTCGGTTCGCCGCGTTTGGCGATGGCGAAGTAGAGCGCGTCCGCCAGTCTGGGCACCAGCGTCGGGGCCTGTTTTTTCAGGTCGTTCACCACCCCCTCCGCCGCCTTGAACGCCGGCGCGAGCTTGCGGCTGCGGGCCAACTCGGAGCGAATCTTGCTCAGCTTCGCCACCAGCCCGACCGCCCGCAACCGCTTACTCTGTTCCAGCAGTGCGGCTTTCCCCGCCGGCGTTTGTGCCTGGGCGAAGGCCGGATCGCACTGCACCCGCACCGGGGCGGCGAGGCGGGCGGGGAATCGCTCCGCGTTCAGCCGGGCGAAGTTCTCGACCGCCTTCGCGTCGTCGTGCATACTCCACGCGATCAGCCCGCGGAGCAGTAGCTTCCATTCGAGGAACGGCGAGGTCAGGCCGATGGCGTTCAGCGCCTCTCGCGCCGCGTCGTCCTTCCCGGCTTGGTAGTGGAGGAACGCGAGGGTGACGGCGTCGTACCCGGCCTTCCAGTCCCGCGGCACCACCAGCACATGACGAGTGCGGACCAGCCAGTCGGCGTGATGGGCGGACAACCTGGCGACGAGCGTCGGGTCGTTCAGCGGTGCGGCCAGCGTTTCGGCCTCCGCCCTCCGCCCCGTTTTCACCAGCAGCACCGACACCGCCCGCACCCAGTCGGGTTCCGCATGCTGAAGGCGAACCGCGGCGTCCAGCACCCGTTTCACGTCGTCGGACTGGTGGTGCAGTTCGAAGTGGTGGGCGGCTTGAAGGAGCGTGCTGCGAAGGAGGGCGGAGTGGGCGTCGGACGGTTCGGCGGTGGCGAGTCCGACGGCGAATCGCTCGGCGGCGGCGAAGTCGCCTTTCCGTACCGCGGCCGCGACCGACTCGGCGGTGACCTTCGGGGCGGGCATGGCGGGGCGCTTACGGGCCACGGTCACATTCCTGGTGAACCGCGGGTGTGAACCCGCGGGTGCTTTCAAACCCAGGCGGCTGACGCCGCTCGTTCACCTAATATATCCCCACCTCCCGCCACTGCACCTGCCACATGAACCCCCGCGAAGCCGTCCTGCTCTCCCCGTACCGCCCGCCCACCTCGTACCCGGTCAGTCTGAACCCGGACGAGGCGTCGGCGTGGCTGAACGGCTACTTCGCCCTCTGGCACCCGGCCGTGCTCGGCCTCATCGGCCGCCCGCCGCAGGCCGCCGGCACCTACGACCACGACGTGCCGAAAGAGGGATTCCTGTACACCGTGCCCACCGGCCCGACCGTCTACCAGCCGGACAACTGGGGCGAACTGGTGACGACCACCGGCGGGCTGCACTTCGTCTCCACGTCCGACGCCACTGACACCGGGCTGTCATTGCGAACCGCCTTGAACGAGTGGGGCGACCGCCACCCCGACGCCCGCGTCCCGCGGGCGTTGCTCGACGCCCCGCGTGAAGTGGTCGCACTGTTCGAGGCCATCGGCTTCGGCTTCCTGCTCATCGAATCGCTTTTCGACGCCGCGAGCCACGACCACCTGTTGGACGTGGAAGGGTTCTGGGCCGACGTGAAAGCGGCAGTGGATGTGGCGTCGGATGCAGGCGCCGTGCGGGAGAAACTGGCCCCGGCCGCGGACAAGCTCGCGACCGCCCGACAGGTGCTGAACAGCAGCGGGGTGCAGTGGGTCGATTTCGCCATCCCGAAGGCCGACACACTGGGCGAGCCGTGGCCGGGCACGCTGCTGAACGGGCTGCCGGCGGCGGTCATCGCCTCGGGCGAGATGCTGGAAAAGCTGGCGAAGGACCACCCGGAGCGATTCGCCGAACTGAAGGCCAAGGTCGGTGGCGAGAAGCCGACGGTGGACCTGTGCGTCGGCGCGTACACCGAGCGGGATGATTCGCTCCTGCCGCCGGAATCGCAGTGGTGGAACCTGACCGCCGCCCGCGCCTGTGTGAAGGAACTGTTCGGCGTCGAGCCGACCGTGTACGCCCGCACCCGCTCGGCGTTCCACCCGCACCTGCCCGGCTGGCTGCTGCACACCGGGTTCACCCACGCCGTCATGGTCAGCTTCGACGGCGCCATGACCCCGGCCCGCAACGCGGTGGTGGTGAACTGGTCGTCGCCGGACGGCAAGGCCGTCAACGCTTTCGCCCGCGAACCGCTGTCCGCCGCCGACCCGCTCACCTTCTTCAACCTCGTTTACCACCTGCACCAGGCGTTCAGCAGCGATAGCACGCCGACGGTGGCGTTCAAGCACGCCGGCACGGCCCCGGCCATCGGGTACCCGCAACTGGTCACGCTCGCCACGCTGGGCGACGGGTGCGGCAAGTGGGTGTCGGTGGCCGAACTGCTCCGCGACCACCACTACGGCGAGTACCTCGGGTCTCCGAGCGCCGACGACTACTTCAACGACTACCTCGACGACCGCGTGACGAACGGCAAGCACACGCACCCGGTCAGCCAGTTCGCCACCCACACGCGGCTGCGACGGAAGCTCGACTCGGCGTTCGCACTGGCCGCACTGCACCGCGTGCTGACACCGCCCGGCGAGAAGGATGCGGAGTTGCTGAAGCAGTTGGAGTCGGCGGAGCGGGAGGTGGAGGTTAGCCGCGAGGCAACGCCGAGCGCGCTCGGCGTTGCCTCGCGGCGAACCAACCTGGAACAAAACTTAGCCACCCACCCCCCCGACCGCCTTCAGGTGAAGTCGCCCGCCCATC
>JANNDF010000543.1:0-18724 GCA_031387445.1 Planctomycetia bacterium | reverse complement strand
TTGAAGACCGTCGCTCACGCTTCCGGCTCGGAGGAATGGCGGCCTCACCCCACCAGCGCGCTAATCGGTTCTCCCTTGGAGAGCGCGATGGGGCGGTTCGCCTGGTCGTGGATTTCGCCGCTCGGGTCGATGCCGAGGCAGTGGTAGATGGTGGCCACGAAGTCAGCCGGGGTGACCGGGTTCTCGGCCGGCCGGCCGGCGATCTTGTCCGACTTGCCGTACACCTGCCCGCCCTTGATGCCGCCGCCGGCGAACAGCACGCTGTAGCACTCCGGCCAGTGTTCCCGCCCGCTGTTGCTGCGGGTGATCTTCGGCGACCGGCCGAACTCGGCGGCCACCACCACCAGCGTCTCGTCCAGCTTCCCGGCGTCCGTCAGGTCGGTCATTAGCGCCCCGAACGCCTTATCGAACGGCGGCACCAGGTCGTCCTTGTGTGCGGTGAAGTTGTTCCAGTGGGTGTCCCACGCGAACCCGTTGACCCCCTGCGTCCGCTGCCAGTTGCACTGCACCAGCCGGCACCCGGCGTCGAGCAACCGCCGGCCGAGCAGCACGCTCTGGCCGAACAGGTTCCGCCCGTACTTCTCGCGGTCGTCCTTCGACACGGCGGAAAGATCCACCGCCTTCCGCACCGCGTCCGACGACAGCACGTCCACCGCCTTCACCTGCGAGTCGCGGATGGTCTGGCTGACGGCCAGGTCGTTGAGCGACCCTGACTGGGCGTTCAATTGATCGACCAGCGACAGCCGCCGTTTCACGTCCGCTGCCGGCAGGTTCGCGGCCAGCGGCAGGTGGTCCAGTTTGAACCCGTCGTCGTTCGGGTTGCCGCCGGTCAGCAGCGGGTCGAACTTCGGCCCGAGCGCCCCGGCGAACTGCCCGGCGCGGCGGCCGCCGGCCACGTCCATGCGGTGCGGCACGATGGCCCAAGGCGGCAGCGGCCCCTTCCCCGGTGCCAGCTTGGCCAGACACGCGCCCATGTGCGGCATGTCCGCGCGGGCCATCGAGTTCACGTCGCTCACGCTGCCGAGGTACGGGTAGCCGGTAAACATCCAGTAAGAACCGCGGCCGTGGTCGTTGTGCTCGTGCCACATGGTCCGCACGAGGGCCGACTTGTCCATCCACTTGGCGGCGGTCGGCAGCAGTTCGGAGAAGCGGACGCCGGGCAGGGTGGTCTGGATGGTGCCGAACTCGCCGCGGATGTCCTCGGGCGCGTCCGGCTTCGGGTCGAACGTGTCGAGCTGCGCCGGCCCGCCGGAGAGGTACAGGATGATGCAGTTCTTCGCCTGTCCGAAGCTCTTCGCCTTCTTCGCCGGTGCGGCCACGGCCCTCTGCTCCAACAGCACAGGCAGCGAAAGGCCGAGCATCCCGAGGCCGCCGAGGCGGAGCATCTCGCGGCGGTCGAGGGGGCCGCGCGGGGCCGAGGGCCAGAGGTTCAGCAAAGCATCACTCCGAAGGGCAGGTCGCGTCGGCGGGAAGAATCGTCGTGCATTCGGCAGGATTGAAGCGTACCATGCAGCCCTGCCTTCCGGGTAGCGGAATCTGACCGTCGCCCCCCATTTTGCACCGGTTCAACATGCCCCGTTCCCGACCGCTGCTCGGATCAATCGCGCTCCTGCTGCTGGCGCGGGTCGCGTCGGCCGATCCGTTCGTCGAATCGATCATCCCGCCGGTGCTGGAAGTTGGGAAGACGACACGGGTCACGCTCGTCGGCCGCGAGTTGGAGAACGCCGAATCGCTGTGGCTCTCGGTTTCCGGTGTGACCGTGAAGGCCGTCGAAAGCGGTGCGAAAAAAGCCGTCTTCGACTTGTCGGTGGCGAAGGACGCGCCGGTCGGCGTCGCGGGATTGCGGGTCGCCACGAAGCACGGTCTCGGCAACGCCTGCCTCGTCCTCATCGACGACCTGCCGGTGGCGAAGTGCGATGCGTCCGCACTGTCGCTGCCGACCGCCGCGTGGGGCACGCTCCGCGAAGGGGCCGTGGATCGATTCACGATGGAAGTGAAGGCCGGGGAGAGGCTGAGCTTCGAGGCGGTGGCAAACCGGCTGGGGAAGGACTCCGACCCGCTCGTGATCATCCGCGACCCGAAGGGAAAGGTCGTCGCCGAGCGCGACAACGATCCGGGCCTGTACTTCGATTGCCGGTTCGCGCATACCTTCGAGACGACCGGGAAATACGCCCTCGAAATCCGCGACGCACGCTTCCACGGGAACGAACACCGCAAGTACGTCCTGCGGGTCGGCGGCTTCGACGCGGGCCGAACACCCGTCGCCACGGAATCGAAGCCGGGCGAGGGCGGCCTGGCGTTCGCCGTCCGCAAGGGCGAGCGCGGGTCCGCGTGGGTACCGGTGCCGGGCAGCAAGTTCCCGATCACGACAGCGCGACTGCCGGGAACGACGCCGCTCGTACCGGATCGGTTCCCGTTCGGAGTGCGACCGATCCAGGTGAATCAGGTACCCGGCGTTACTGCACTCCTCGCGCGGCTCAAGTTCCCCACCACGACGGTGACACCAGCAAACGTGCCGGTCGAGCTGTGGGGCACGCTGCCGGAAGCGGGGGCGCGAACTGCCTTCGCCATGACGCTGGCGAAGGGCCAGAAGATCCACGTTCGGGGCGAGGCGTTGGCGCTGAACTCGCCCGCCGATCCGGAGGTGATCGTCCTCGACCGCAGCGGCCGGGAACTGCGGCGGAGCGGCGACGCCGACGTCGAAACGCCGTTCGACTTCACCGCCCCGGCCGACGGCGATTACCGGCTCGTCGTCCGCGACAAGCAGCGCGACGGCGGCCCCGACTTCGCCTTCCGCCTGACCGTGCGGAACGACCCTTTCCCGCCGAAACTGACGGCCGAAGTGGAGGGTCTGACGGTCCCGCGGGGGTCGTACCAGCCGGTGCCGATCCTCGTAACGAGGTATGGGACGGCCGGGCCGATCAAGCTGTCGCTCCGCGGGGCACCGGCGGGGCTGACGCTCTCGCCCACGGAGATCGGCGAGAAAGAGACCGCAGTGGTTTGCAAACTGTCGGCCGACGACAGAACCGCCTACGGAATACACACGGTGCAGATCGTCGCGGAAGTGAGTGGCGAAGAGCGCGTGCTGGTGACGACGCAACCGCTCATCGACGTGAAGAAGCAGAACGTCGATCTCATCCCCATCGCCCTCCGCGACGACCAGCGGCGGCTGCCGCCATCGGTGGCGGACCGGTTCGCGGTCTTCGTCACCCCCCCTGCCCCGTTCGCGTTCGAGTTGCCGAAGCCCCTCGTCACGCTGCCCCGCTACCAGTCGGCACCGATCCCCGTCGTCACCGCGCGCGTGCCGGGCTTCGACGGGCCGATCCGGTTCGCCGCGACCGGCGGGCAACTGGCTGACAAGAACGAGGGCCGCACCCGCGTGTACGCCGAGTTCCCGGAGGCCGGCGCGAAGCAGCCCGAAGTCAGCGGGAAGGCCGTGTCGAAGATCCTCTCCAACACCGCGAAGGCCCGTATCGACGTGACCGCCACCGGCACCCACGCCGGCCGGCGGGTGACGCTCACCCGCTGCTTCGACCTCGACCTCGTGACGGCGTTCAAGCTCACCCCGGAGACGCCGAAGTTGACCCTCGTGCCCGGCGAATCGGCGACGGTGCGATACGCCATCGACCGCGTGCCGAGCTTCGAAGGCCCGGTGTCGCTCCGGTTGAACCCGCAGGACGGGCTGTCGTTCGACGAGGTGATCACCGTGGCGAAAGGGCAATCGACGGTGGACGTGAAGGTGTCCGCGACCCCGACGGCGACCGCCCGCCGGGCGAACCTGTCGATCACCGCCACCGCGACCGTGGACGGGTACGAGGAAGAGGTGCGCCTGCCGAACGTCGAGATCGAAGTGAAGCCGCCCGAACCGAAGAAGGGGAAGTGACCGATGCTGCCGCTCACACTCGCCCTCATTTGCGCCGCCGACCCCGCGCCCGCTGACATCGCGGTGTCACCGGCCGACGTGGCGCTCTCGCGGCCGCAGGACCGCCAGCGGCTGATCGTGTCCGGGCGGTTCGGCGCGAGTGGCGATGCCGATCTGACGGCGACCGCGAAGTTCGTCAGCGTTCGACCCGAAGTCGCACGCGTGTCGGCGGGGGGAATCGTGACGCCGTTCGCGGATGGCGAGACGGAAGTCGTCGTGAGTGCGGGCGGCAAGGAGGTGCGCGTCAAGGTGGCCGTCAGCGGACAGAAGGAATCGGCCCCGGTCTCGTTCCGCACCGATGTGATGGCGGCGCTGTCTCGCGCCGGTTGTAATCAGGGCGCGTGCCACGGGTCGCCGCAGGGGAAGAACGGCTTCCACCTGAGCCTGCGCGGCGAGAACCCCGACTACGACTTCGGCGTGCTGACGCGGGCGCAGGGCGGCCGGCGGGTGAGCGCGCTGAACCCCGACGAGAGCTTGATTTTGCTGAAGGGGGCGGGCCGCGTGCCGCACCAAGGTGGAGTGCAACTCCCGAAGTCGAGTCCCGCCTACGCGACCGTCCGCCAGTGGATCGCGGAAGGGGCGAAGGACTCCACCGCGACCAAGCTGGCGAAGATCGAAGTGCTGCCCGGCGACCACCGCCTGCACACGTCCAGCCCCAGGCGACAGCTCGCCGCCGTCGCGCACTTCGCCGACGGCACCCGGCGGGACGTCACCGACCTGGCGGTCTTCACCACCGGCGACCCGGCCACGGCCAGCGTCACCCGCGACGGCCTCGTCACCTTCGCCCGCACCGGCGAGGCGGCCGTCCTCGTCCGCTACCTCGACGCCATCACCAGTGTCCGGCTGACCTATGTGAAACACGACGCCGACTTCCGCTTCTCCGGCCCGGCACAGGCGAATTTCATCGACGCCGAAATCTTCGCCAAGCAGCGGGAACTGCAACTGAACCCCGCGCCGGTCGCGTCGGACGAGGTGTTCCTCCGCCGCGTCTTCCTCGACCTGACCGGCACGCTGCCGACCGCTGAGGGAGCGAGATCCTTCCTCGATTCCAAAGCCACAGACAAGCGTGCGAAGCTTGTCGATGCGCTGCTCGACCGGGACGAGTACGCCCTGTTCTGGGCGATGAAGTGGGCCGACGTGCTGCGGGGGAACGCGACCACCATCAGCGAGCGCGGCGTTCACAGCTTCCACCGCTACCTCGTGAAGACGGTCGCGGCCGACACGCCGATGACCGAGTTCGCCCGCGAGTTGCTGACCGCGCAGGGGAACACCCTGCACAAGCCGGCCGCGAACTTCTTCCGCGCGGCCCGCACCCCGGAGGACGCCGGCGAGGCCGCCGCGCAACTATTCCTCGGCGTCCGGGTGCAGTGCGCGAAGTGCCACAACCACCCGTTCGAGCGGATCACGCAGACCGACTACTTCGGCCTCGCCGCGTTCTTCGCACAGGTCCGGTTCAAGGGCACGCAGTTCGGCCTCGACGACGAGATCGTTTACGTCGGTCGCGGCGGCAACGTGCAGCACCCGCTCACGAAGAAGCCCCAACCGCCCGTCGCGTTCGGCACCGCCGCCGAAGGGCTGACGCCGGACGACGACCGCCGGGCGAAGTTCGCCGACTGGCTGACCGGTGCGAAGAACCCGTACTTCGCCAAAGCGGTCGCCAACCGCGTCTGGTATCACCTGCTGGGCAAGGGGGTCGTCGATCCGGTGGACGACTTCCGCGACACCAACCCGCCGAGCCACCCGAAGCTGCTGCAACTGCTCGCCGACGAGTTCGCCAAGGGCGGGTACAAGTTGAAGCCGCTGATTCGGCTGATCGTGAACTCGAAGACGTATCAGCTCGCCGCCGAGGGGCCGAAGCAGTCGCCGCACGCCGGCAGCGTGGAGCGGTACTTCGCCCGCGCCGGGGTGCGGATGCTGTCGGCCGAACAGATCCTCGACGCCGTGTCCTCGGCATCCGGGGTGCCGGAAGCGTTCAAGGGTTTCCCGGCCGGCACGCGGGCGCTCGACCTGCCCGAAGGCGGCTTCCCCCACCCGTTCCTGCAAGCGTTCTCCAAGCCGGTGCGGGACCAGACGTGCGAGTGCGCCCGCGAAGACGACCCCGGCTTCCCGCAGGTGCTGCACCTGCTGAACAACGCCGGCGTGTTGGACAAGGTGCGGTCGCCGAAGGGCCGCGTGGCGGAGTGGCGGAAGGGTGGCAAGACGGACGCGGAGGTGACCGAGTTGGTCTACCTCTCAACGCTCAGCCGACGGCCGACGGACAAGGAGCGGGAGGTGGTGGCGAAGTTCCTGAAGGCCGCCGCGACCCCGGACATCGGCTTCCAGGACCTTCAGCACGCCCTGATGAATCTAAACGAGTTCCTGCTGCGGCACTGAGTTCGAGCGAACTTCGGTACCGCCCTAGAACAGCTCCGTCAGCGCACGGCCGTCTTCCATCAGGTGGAAGGGGCGGCCCTCGCGGTCCACCGCGTGCAGGTCTTCGATTCCCATCGCGTGGAAGACGGTGCGGGCGATGTGCTCCGGGGCGACCGGGTTCTGGTCCGGGTACTCGGCCCGCTTGTCGGTGGTGCCGAACACCTGCCCGCCCTTGACCCCCCCGCCGGCGAGCAGCACCGACTGGCACGCCGTCCAGTGGTCGCGGCCGGCACCGCCCGGCCCGTTGGAGCGCGGGTCGCCGATCTTCGGCTTCCGCCCCATCTCGCTCGTCACGATCACCAGCGTGCTGTCGAGTAGCCCGCGCTCGTGCAGGTCGTCCAGCAGCGCCGCGAACGGCCGGTCGAACTCCGGCAGCAGGCGGTCCTTCAGGCAGCCGAAGTTGTTCCCGTGCGTGTCCCACCCGCCGCCGCTCTTGCACAGCTTGTCGAGTTCCTTGTCGCCCTTCCAGAAGGCGGTGATGAACGGCACCCCGGCTTCCACCAGCCGCCGAGCGAGCAGCATCGACATGCCGTTGATGCCCTTCCCGTACCGCTCGCGGACCTTGTCCGGCTCCGCCCGCAGATCGAACGCGGACTTCGTCTCCCGCGAGGAGAGCAGGGCGAACGCCTTCCGCTGGTGGACGCCGTAATCGCGGCTGGCCGCCGAGTCCTCGGCCCGCCGCTGGGCCGTGTCGAGCGCCCGCAGGAGCGTGGTCCGGTCCTCCAGCCGCTCCCGCGAGACGTCGCCGCTCAGCGTGAGGGCGGGCACCGCGAAGTCGAGCGGCTTGTCGCGGGAGCCGTCCACGAACACCGGGTCGTACTCGATCCCCAACCGCGCGGCGAACTGCCCCGGCCGGGTGTACTCGGGCGCGTCCTCCTTGTGCGGCAGCGTGATCGCCGACGGCAGGTTCGGCAGCGGCGGCCGCTTGAGGGCGACCACGGAGGCCATCGACGGCCAGTCGGTCGCGTAGGGCGTCCGGGCGTTGAGCAGTTGGTGGAAGGTGCGATCCGGGGCGTGGCCGGTCAGGGTGTAGTTGTACCCGGCGTGGTGGTCGCCGGTGCCGCGGCGGTGGTCGCCGAGCGACCGCACGACGGCCAGGTGGTGCGCCTGCTTGGCCAAGTGCGGCAGGTGTTCGCAGAGGCGGAGGCCGGGGGCCGACGTGTCGATCGGCTTGAACGCGCCCCGGTACTCGGCCGGCGCGTCCGGCTTCATGTCCCAGGTGTCGATGTGCGACGCCCCGCCGCTCAGCCAGATGAGGATCGCGGACTTGGCCACTTTGCGGCGCGGCGTTGCGGCCGGGGCGGCCGACGTCCGCGAGGCGAAGTCGAACCCGAAGGCGGTCATCCCGCCTGCGATCAGCAAGTCCCGCCGAGACAGGTGTCCCGTTGGTCGAGTTTCCATCGTCGCGTTCTCCCCTGTGAAAGCCGCAGATCGATACGGGACGGTGACCCGAGACGCCTGCGGTGCCAGTCAGTCGGGACTCGACTCCGCCGCGAGTCCGCCCACTGACTCGGCAGCGTTACTGCAACCACAGTCTCCCGACCGTACTGCCGGTGTTCCGGTGGCGCGCGACGCTCAGGAACGGAGGATGTCCGTGACGACGTTCCCGGTGTGGCCGTCCAGGAGGGTGAGTTCCGTCGCCCCACGCTTGTAGACGAGTTTCTTCGCGTCCAGGCCGAACAGGTGCAGGAGGGTGGCGTGCAGGTCATGCTGCGAGACGACTTTCTCGACGGCGTGGTGGCCGAACTCGTCGGTCGCCCCGTAGGTGAGACCGGCCTTGAACCCGCCGCCGGCGAACCACCAGGTGAAACCGTAGGTGTTGTGGTCGCGGCCGACCTTGGCGGCACCCGCGTCGTTCTGGACGACCGGCAGTCGGCCCATCTCCCCGCCCCACGTCACCAGGGTGGAGTCCAGGAGGCCGAGTCGCTTCAGGTCCGCCACCAGCGCCGCGCTCGGCCGGTCCGTCTTCATGCACACCGCCGGCAGGCTGGTGCGAATCGAGCCGTGGTTGTCCCACTGCTGGTTGCTCGTGAACACCTGCACGAACCGCACCCCGCGCTCCACCAGTCGGCGGGCGATCAGGCAGCGCGAGCCGTAGTCGGCGGTGGCGGGGTCGTCGAGGCCGTAGAGCGCCTTCGTCTCCTTCGCCTCTTTGGACAGGTCCATCGCCTCCTTCGCGGCGGTCTGCATCTTGGCCGCGAGTTCGTAGCCGGCGATTCGCGCCTCGAGGTCGTGCTCGCCGGGGTGCGCCGCGAGGTGGTCGCGGTTGAGTTCGTCGAGGTACTTCAGCAGGGCCGCCTGCGGTGCCCCCTTCAGGTGCGGCGGCGGGTCGAGGTTCGGGATGCGCGGCTCACGGGGGCGGACCGCCGTCCCCTGGAACACCGGCGGCAGCCAGCCGTTCGCCCAGTGTTCGACGCCGCTCACCGGCAGGCTGGCCGGGTCCGGCAGCGCGACGAACGCGGGCAACTCCTGCGACTCGGTGCCGAGGCCGTAGCACAACCAACTGCCGAGGGCCGGGTGGCCGGAGACGATCCGCCCGGTGTTCACGGCGTGGATGCCCTGGACGTGGTTGTTCACGCCCGTCCGCATCGACCGGACGACGCACACGTCGTCGATCACCCCGGCCAGGTGCGGGAGTAAATCCGACACTTCGGTGCCGCACTTGCCGCGCCGGGCGAACTTCCACGGCGAGCCGAGGACCTTGGAACTCGCCTGCGCGGCGTTGTCGTACTGGATGGTGCCGGGGAACGCCTTGCCGTCCAGCTCCGTCAGCTTCGGCTTCGGGTCGAGCAAGTCCATGTGGCTCGGCCCGCCCTGCATGAACAGCGAGATCATCGCCTTCGCCTTGGCCGGGTGGTGCGGCGGCTTCGGCTTCAGGTCGAACCGCCGGCGTTCGAGGTCCGGCTTAGCCGGCTCGGCGAGGAGTCGCTGGTCCCGCAAGAGGCAGGCGAGCGCGACCGAGCCGACGCCGAAGGTGCTGTCGCGGAGCAGTTGCCGGCGGGTGAACGGGTGCATGGCGGTCGCGGGTTGAAGGAGGCAGTCGGGAGCCGACGCGGTTATTCCACATACAGGAAGCGGTTGCTGCTCAAAAGCGCCTGGCAGAACATCGCCAGTGCCCGCGCCTCCGGAGACGGTGGGGCCGGCACCTTCGCCCCGCCCTTCGGGGGAACCGGCGGCGGCACCGCGCGGAAGGCGTCCGCCGAGGCCCGGAGGAACGCCATCGCGCCGGCGAGTTCCTTCTCCGTCGGCTCGCGCTGGTAGGCCAGCGTCCACGCCCGCCCGACTTGACCCTTCGGTTCTGATCCGACCTCCTTCGTCACACGGCCCGCGAACGCCTCCGCTTGCGCGACCGCGAACTCGCCGTTCAACAGCATCAGCGCCTGCGGTGCCCCGGTGCTGCTGGTCCGCGCCTCGCAGTTCGGCTCCGCCGTGGCCCCGTCGAAGGCGGCCAGCACGCCGAGCGGTTTCGACCGCCTCACCTGGACGTAGACACTCCGCCGCGACTCCTCGCCCGCCGGCACCGACTCGTCGCCGAGCTTGTACATGGCCCCGTCGCGGTTCGCCTTCCCGATCACGATCAGCCCGGCGTCGTCCTCCATCACCGTCACCGGCGGGCCGAACGCCTTCGGGTTCAGCTTGCCGGAGACGGCGAGCATCGCGTCCCGCAGGCTCTCGGCGTCGAGGCGACGGAGTTGGAACCGGCCGAGCAGCTTGTTGTCGGGGTCGATCGCGTCGGCCTTCGGGTCGCGGGCCGACGACTGGCAGTACGCGGCGGAGGTGACGATCAGGCGGTGCAGCTTCTTCACCGACCAGCCGCTGGCGACGAACTCGGCGGCCAGCCAGTCGAGCAGTTCCGGGTGCGTGGGGGCCTCGCCGAGCCGTCCGAAGTCGCCCGGCGTGCCGACCAGCCCGCGACCGAAGTGCTGCATCCACACCCGGTTGACGAGGACGCGGGCCGTGAGCGGGTGGCGGGGGTCCGTCAGCCAGTTGGCGAGGGCCAGTCGGCGGCCGGTCGTGCCGCCGGGGAGGGGCTTTTCGGGCACTTTCAGCGGCAGGTTCGCGTCGAGGACGGCGAGACCGCCGGGGCTGATCGCCCCCTTCGGCTGATCCGGATCGCCGCGGTGGAAGAGGAACGTCTGCGGGATTTTGCCGGGCGTCTCGGTCAGCGCGCGAACGAATTCCTCCAGTGGCTTCTTCTTCCGCACTTCGGCGGCCGCGTCGGCCATCTTCTTCAGTTCCGCCGCCGCCTTCGCGTCGTACAGGTAGAGCGAGCCGGGCGACACGTTCAGGCTGGGGTTCACCTGCATCAACTGCTTCTGCGCCGGGGTCCGCTTGGCGTCGGGCGTGTCCCGCGCCGCGCGGGCGTTGCCTCGAGCTTCCATCGGCAGTTTCGCCAGTTCCTTCTCGAAGGTCGCCGCGATGAACTCGTCCTGCTGCTTCAGCCGCTCCTTGTCGATCTTCGCGGCCTCGGCTTCGACCTCCGCCGCCTTCTTCTTGTCGGCGTCCGTGTACAGCGACACCTGCCGTGCGGCCGGCGGCTTCCAGTTCGCGAGGTTGTACCCCGGCTCGAACGCGGCGCGGAGGCGGTAGAAGTCGGACTGCGGGATCGGGTCGTACCGGTGGTTGTGGCACTCGGCGCAGCCGACGGTCAGGCCGAGGAAGGCGCTGGCGGTGATCTTCACCGTGTCGGTGAGGACGGCGTTCCGGGCGAGTTTCTGGTCCGCACCCGGTGCCCCGCTGCCGTCGGGGGCCATGCGCAGGAACCCGGTGGCGATCAGGGCGTCGAGGTCATCGCCCTTCAGTTCGGCGAACGGCGGCTTCACCAGTTCGTCGCCGGCGAGTTGTTCCTTCACGAACCGCTCGAACGGCTTGTCCGCGTTGAACGCGCGGATGACGTAGTCGCGGTACTTCCAGGCGTTGGTCCGCTCCGGGTCTTGCGGGGACGCGCCCTCGGAGTCCGCGTACCCGGCCACGTCGAGCCAGTGTCGGCCCCACCGCTCCCCGTACTGCGACGAGGCCAGCAACTTCTCGACCAGCTTCCCGACAGCGTCGGGTGACTTGTCCGTCACGAACGCCTCGACATCCTCCGACGACGGCGGCAGTCCGATGAGGTCGAAGGACAGGCGGCGGATCAGTGTCCGCCGATCCGCCGGCGGCGCGAACGACAACCCCTTGTCACCGAGCTTCGCCAGGAGGAAGGCGTCGATCTCGTTCGCCACCGGCGCCTCGTGTTTCGCAACCTCCGGCACCTTCGGGCGGCGCACCGGCTGGAACGCCCACCAGCGGCGGTCGTCTTCGGTCATGGCGAATCCGGTCGCGAGCGTCTCCGGCTCCGGCGCTTCGACCTTCGCCCCGCCCGCGACCCACCGTTTGAGGGTGTCGAACTCGGCGGCCGAGAGTTTCTTCTTGCCCGGCGGCATCTCGCCGCTCTTCACCCGCGCGAGCAGCAGGCTCTCGTCCGGTTTCCCATCCACGACCGCCGGCCCGGACACCCCGCCCTTGGCCGCGAACCGCTTCAGCCGCAGGTCGAGCCCGCCCTTGGGCTTGTCGGCCTCGCCGTGGCATTCTGTGCAGTACGCCTTCAGGATAGGCCGGACGTCGGCATTGAACGCGATGGGCTTCACTGGCTCAGCCGCGACTGCAGTCTGGGCGATGACGAGCGCGGTGAGACCGGCAACGGAGAAGCGGACGGCTGGCATGGTGGAACGGGCCTGGTGGGAGGTCGAACTCGGCAGGGCCAGTGCCGAATGCGTATTCTGCACGGTGTGGCGGGCGGGTGCAAGCAAGACTTTCGGCACGGATGACCGATGTTGGCGCGGCACCTCCGA
Source organism: Planctomycetia bacterium (assembly GCA_031387445.1). Taxonomy (GTDB): domain Bacteria; phylum Planctomycetota; class Planctomycetia; order Gemmatales; family Gemmataceae; genus JALHQU01. The sequence goes on along the minus strand of JANNDF010000543.1, from coordinate 6,562 downwards.
TCACCCCGGCCAACTTGCGCCCTTCCGCCCGTCCGTCGCGCCGGACGATTGCATTCGTGGTGCGGATGGTGTCGAATACACCCACCCGTTGAGAACCGGCCGTTCCCCGCCAGCCGAGGCAGCGTCATCCGCTCGATCGTGTGACGGGTGCTCGCCTTCGAGAATCCCAAGACCGCTCCCGGTCGAATCCGAGGTGTGCGATGGCGCCGGCGTTTCCACTCGCGTGCGGGCTGCTCCTCCTGCTCGGAGCGTCGCCGCTGCTTGCCCAGGGGCCGAAGCCGTCGCCCGGCGCGGGCGACGAGTTCTTCGAGACGGAAGTTCGCCCACTCCTCGTCGAGAAGTGCGTGGAGTGTCACGGCGATGCGAAACCGAAGGGCGGGTTGAAACTGACCTCGCGGGCCACTCTCCTCAAGGGCGGCGACAACGGCCCGGCGATTGTGCCCGGCAAGCCCGACGAGAGCCTGCTCATCAAGGCGGTGCGGTACGGCGGCGACCTCCAGATGCCGCCGAAAGGGAAGCTCACCGCGAAGCAGATCGAGGCGCTTGAGAAGTGGGTGACGCTCGGTGCCCCGTGGCCGGGGGCGGCGGACGTCCCGGCGAAGCCGGACGGCGGCTTCGCCATCACCCAGAAGCAGCGGCTGTTCTGGGCGTTCCAACCGGTCAAGACCGCGGCGCCGCCCGCCGTCCGCGATACGAAGTGGCCGCTCAACTCCACCGACAAGTTCATCCTTTCCAGGCTGGAGGCGAAGGGGATCCCCCCCGCGGCAGCAGCCGACAAGCGGACACTCTTGCGCCGGGCGACCTTCGACCTCATCGGCCTGCCACCGACGCCCGCCGAGATCGACGCCTTTCTCGCGGACGAAACGCCCCAGGCGTTCGCGAAGGTTGTGGATCGGCTGCTGGCGTCACCGCTGTACGGCGAGCGCTGGGGCCGGCACTGGCTCGATGTCGTCCGCTACGCCGACGCGCGGGACCTCATTCAGTTGCCGCCGGAGAGCGATTTCCGCGAGTCGTGGCGGTACCGCGATTGGGTCGTCGACTCGTTCAACAAGGACCTCTCGTACGCGGAGTTCGTTCGCCACCAGGTCGCCGGGGATCTGCTCCCGCCGGGCAAGCCGGGAGGCATCAACAAGGACGGGTTGGTCGCGACGGGGTTGCTCGCCATCGCCGACTTCGTGCCGGGCGATGTGGACAAGAATCAGATGATCGCCGACTACGTGAACGACCAGGTCGATGTCGTCAGCCGGGCGTTCCTCGGGATGTCGGTCGCCTGTGCCCGCTGCCACGACCACAAGTTTGACCCGATCTCGACCGAAGACTACTACGCACTGGCGGGGATCTTCTTCAGCACGCGGATCATCCCCGGCCCGACCCCCGGCAACACGCCGCTGGTGCGGGTGCCGTTGCTGTCATCGGCGGAGATCGCCCAGGCACAGGCGAAGGCTGCCGAGGTGTCGAAGCGACGGGCGGAACTGGAACGCACGGTTCCGGGTGCCATCGACCGCGAATACCGCGCCCACCTCACCACCACGTTGACGACGCAGTCCGCGGAATACCTGGTGGCCGCTGCGGAGTATCGCAAGCAATTGGCCGGGGGTGATACGCCGGCAACTGCCACCAAGCCGAAGGGACTGAACGCGGATCTGCTCGGCGATTTCGTGACCCTCTTGACCCGCATCGAGAAGCAAGCCGACGCACCATTGGCACTCCGCGAAATCGCCTCGGGCAAACTCTCCAGAACGGAACTCCGGAAGGCGGCCGACGGAATCCAAACTGCGTTTGCCGAGCGGGCCAGGAGTGAGGCTGCTACTCCACTCGACCGCGCGTCGATCCACACCTTCCGAGCCGACGACCCGCGCATCTCGACCGACAAAGCGGGGAAGGTCACGCTCTGGCCGAACCGTGCCAGGACAGCCTCCGACGTCGCCCCACCGACCCCGAAGGATGCCCCGCTCAAGACCACCGCGAAGATCGGCGCGAACACCAAGAGCGTGCTGCGGTTCGACGGGCAATCGCTGCTGAGTGTGCCGGGCACGGTGCCACCAGCGGGCTGTCTGTTCCTCGTCTTCCAAACCTCAGGTCAGGCGAAGGCGGCTGGGCGCCTGCTCGGTTGGGAGGATTCCGACACCGGCAAGCACGGCTTGGGCCTATTGACCGATCCGAACGGTAAGTTCCACGCCGTCCTCCGGCAGAACGGGAAATCGGGCGACCGCGTGGACGCCACCAAGCCGACCGGGTTCGAGACCGTTTGTATCACCTGGGGACCGGACGGCACCACACTCAAGCGGAACGGCGTCGCGGCTGCACCAGGGAAGGGGGTCGATGGCCTCTCGTCCGACCCGGCGATCACCGCGCTGAAGATCGGCGGCCCCGGCTCCGGTGGCAGTCCGCGGTTCACCGGCGACCTCGCGGAGATCCGCATCTACGACCGCCCGCTCGATGCCGCTGAGAACAAGCAGGTCGAGGCCGAACTGCAGGCCCGTTGGTTCCAGCCGGACGATCCGAAGAAGCCCGCGAGCGATCCGTTCGCCGACCTGTACGACGACCTCCGCTCCGCCCGCGGACCCTTCTGGACCACCGCCGAGGTGCGCGCCAAGCGGTTGCCCGCCGAGGTGCGAACCAAACTGGCGGCACTGGAAGCTGAGCTGAAAGCCCTTCGCGCACAGCCGCCGGTGGACACCACAATCCCCAAGGCTGTGGTCGCTCAAGACGGCGGCCCCAAGGACACGCGGCACGAAGGCTTCAAGGATTCGGCCGTCTTCATCCGCGGCGACCACAAGCGGCTCGGGAAGGTGGTGCCTCGCGGGTTCCCGAAAATCCTGACGACCGACGGCGAGAAGAAGATCGCCGACGGGAGCGGACGATTGCAGTTGGCCGACTGGTTGACGCGGCCGGAGAATCCGCTGCCGGCGCGGGTGATGGTCAACCGGATTTGGCAGTACCACTTCGGCGAGGGGCTGGTCCGGACGCCGAGCGACTTCGGCGAGCGCGGCGAACGGCCGACGCACCCCGAACTGCTCGACCACCTCGCCGCCAAGTTCGTCGAATCGGGCTGGTCGGTGAAAGCGATGCATCGGCTGATCATGCTCTCGGCCACCTACCAGCAGGGCAGCAAGGGCAGTGCCGACGGAGTGGCGAAAGATCCAGAGAATCTGCTCGTCGGCCGGGCGAATCGCCAGCTGCTCGAAGCCGAAGCGATCCGGGACAGCCTACTCGCCGTATCGGGTCGCCTGGACGCCGCCCGCGGCGGGGCGCCCTTTACCGATGTCGCGGTGCCCCGGCGGACGATCTACCTGATGTCGGCCCGCACCGGGGCGAACCAGTCCGGCGAGAAGAGGAACCTTGTTTCCCAATTCGCCAGAGTGGTTGGCCCCTCGCTCAGGGCGGCTCAGAGATCGGGTTTGCGTAGGGTGGGTCCAGCGACTGCTCCCGTCGCGCCGACCTACGCGGGCTAATTCCGTGGGTCGGCGCGAGCGAATCGCTCGCTGGACCCACCCTACCCAGTCGCCCCATCCCGTGACTCTGCGTCGCCCTGGCCCCTCGCTCGCGCGTCGGGCTAACAGGTGGCTGGACGGGAACATCTGATTGGACGCTCCGTTGGGGTCAAACCCGCCCGATCTGCCGCCGCTCTTTGACAGGCCGGTGTCACCGCCTGCCCGGAAACGAAAAAACCCCTGCGAAAGCAGGGGCCGAAGGCGTCAACCGATGTCATTCACAGGGGGAAGTTCCTGGGATGGCCTCCGGGGAACTCGCAACCGCAGATACCCGACGAACCACTCGCCGAAGCTCGGGGCCATCCGGCCGGTGTGCCGCGAATGCAACTCGTAGCACACCACCGGCAACTCCCCGTCCGGCCGCCGCTTGCGGGTGTCCAGGCAGTACGGTGCGTCCCCGTCGGCCTGCACCACGAGCAGGTAATCCGGCATGCCGTACTCCCGGCGGAACCGCTGGGTGTCCCAGTACACCTGCCCGGTGCCGGCCTCGAGCGGGTCCCCGTCGATGACCCCGGACACGAACGAGTTGGGCAGGCCGAAGCCACCGTACCGGGCGACGAACTGACGGTAACTCGGCGGCAGGGGCAGCCCGAGGGCCTGCTCCAAGGCCGTAATCGCCTCCTCCGATTGCGGGCCAGCCACCCACACTCGCTGGCCGTCCTCCCGCAAGCGAGCGATGAGGGCCTCCACCTCGTCCATCCGATGCGCCTCTCGCTGCCGAACTTGGAAGTAGTGCATATCGGGCGGAGTGCCCGGCTGTGCGCCGCTCCGCCTCCCGGGGAGGCGGAATTCACTGATCACTTCCCGCCCAGATCGCGCAGGCAGTTGCGGAGGTAACGCGCCCTCGCCGCGTTTCGCTCTTCGCCGTCGAGCTGCTGGCCGGTGAGCTTTTGCAGGTGGGCGGCCTGCGAGTGGATGAACAGGCGGTTCACGGTGGTGTGCGGCAGGTCGTCGAGCAGGTTCAGGTGAATGCCCAGTCGCACCGACGACAGCAGTTCCATCGTCTCTTCACTCGTAATCATGGTGGCACTGCCGAGCGTGCCGATGGCCCGTGCCACGCGGTCTTGCTCCGCCTGCCGGCGTTCCTTCAACAGCACCTGCCGGGCCTGCCGCTCGTATTGCAGGATCATCCCGATCACTTCTTTGATCTCGGTCAACAGCCGCGGCTCGCTCTTGCCGAGCGTCACCTGGTTCGAGATCTGGTACAGGTCGCCGCTCGCCCGGCTGCCCTCGCCGTACAGCCCGCGGACCACCAGGTTGATCTTCTGAAGGGCCTTGAACACCTTTTCGATCTGCTTCGTGATGCCGAGCGCCGGCAGGTGGAGCATGACGCTCGCCCGCAGGCCGGTGCCCACGTTCGTCGGGCAGGCGGTCAGGTAGCCGAACTGGTCGTGGAAGGCGTAGCTCAGGCGGGCTTCGAGGGCGTCGTCCACGCGGTCGATCCGCTCCCAGGCGTCGTCGAGGGCCAGCCCGCTCCGCATCACCTGAATCCGCAGGTGGTCTTCCTCGTTCACCATCACGCTGACGGATTCATTCGTATCGAACGCCACCCCGCGCGGGCCGTCGAGGGTGCTGGCCAGCTCGCGGCTGATGAGCTGCCGCTCGACGAGGAACTGACGGTCCAACGTGGAGAGGCCGGCGACGCTCACGTATTCCAACTTCGGGTCGAGGGCCGCCTTGCTGACCGCCTCTCGCACGCGGGCTTCGGTCTCCCCCTTCTGGGTGGCGGTGGCGCGGGTGGTGAACGGCAGGTCGGCCAGGTTACGGGCCAGCCGGATGCGGGTGGAGACGACGACATCCACGTCCGGGCCGGTGCCGCGGAGCCATTCGCCCAGGTTCGGCAGCAGGCTATCCAGGTCCATCGGCCTCTTCCTTCTGTCGGATCAAGTCGCGGAGGCCGGCGGCCTCTTCGTACCGTTCGGCGTCCACCGCCTCGGCCAGTCGGCGGCGGAGGGCGGCCACCTCGCCCCGCCCGGCCAGGGCCTTCGGCACCTTCCCGTGGTGGGTGGTGTCGCGGTGGATGCGGTCGAGGAGGGTCCGCAACACGTCCCCGAAGGCATCATAGTCGTGGGCGCACCCGAAGCGGCCGTCGGTGCGGAATTGGGCGTACTTCAGCCCGCACTCCGGGCACTTCAGACCGCTCGTGTCGGTGGCGGAGTGCTGACCGAGTACCATCTGCACGAGGGCTTGCAGGTTCAGCGGGGCGGACGTGACCGGCCCCTCGCTCAACACCCCCTTCGCCCGCGCGCACCCCTCGCACAGGTGCTGCTCCACCTTCTTCTTGCCGATCAGGCTGGTGTAGTGGATGGTGGCCGGCTGGCCGCAGAAGTGGCACGGGTTCATGGGGCCACGCCGGGTGGGGGAAAACCTGCACTTATCATCGGGGGTGCCGCCTGTGGGGTGCAATGCCAGCTTGGAGTGTTGGCGAGCCGAGCGGCGTGAGCCGCCGGGTTCAGTGTCACCCGGGTCCTCACGGACCTCGGCTCGCCGGCAATCGCCTAGCTCTCCTCCAACTGCCGGATGCGGTCCCACAAGCGGGCGGCCTCCTCGTACTTCTCGCCGCCGATGGCATCCTGCAGTTTGCGGCGGAGGTGGACCAGTTCCTTCTGGTCGTCCTTCGCCCGCGGCTGTCGGCGGGGTGACTTGCCCTCGTGCTTCGGCTCGCCGTGGATGCTCTCCAGGAGCGGGATCAGTTCGGGCTTGAACGAGTCGTAGTCGTGCGGGCAGCCGAGCCGACCGGTGTTGCGGAACTCGACGAACTTCAGCCCGCACGTCTCGCACACCTTCCCGCCGGGGTCGTCACCGTCCCCGCCGGCGGTCGCCTTCTTGCCCGCCGCCGTCGGGTACAAATACTTCTTCGCACACTCCTCGCAGAAGTGGTACTCCTCGAACTTGTCGAGGGGCAGCACCTCGGTGATGTGCAGGGTGGCCTGTTTCGGGCAGCGCTGGCATTTCATGGCGGAGTCCGAGGGGGGCGCACACGCATTCTAGCACGGTTGGCCACGAGGAATGGGAACCGACTTCAAGTGGAGTTCAACCGCCCCGTCATCGCCCCGAGCTTGCGAGGG
>JANNDF010000471.1:0-2083 GCA_031387445.1 Planctomycetia bacterium | reverse complement strand
CGGCGGTGCCTCGCGGCTAACCGTTTCAACCCACGGCGTCTTTCAGCTTCTTTAGGCCGGTCTTGGCCACCTCGTTCGGGTCTTGCTTCCAGTAGTCGCGGTTGAACAACTCCAGGCTCAGGTAACCCGCGTAGCCGATGGCCTTCAGGGTGGCGAACACCTCTTTCAGCGGGGCCACGCCGTCGCCGGGGTAGACGCGGTCCTGATCGACGATCTTGCCGCGTTCGATCTTCGGGTAGTCGTTGACGTGGAAGATGCCGATGGCCGACCCGCTCAACAGCTTCAGCCCGCCGAAGCTGCTGCCGCCCTTGTACAGATGGTACACGTCCGGCAGCACCGCCCCGCCGTCGGCCCCGCACTCCATCGCCGCCAGCACCGTCTCGCCCAGTTTGCCGAGGCTGGCGGAGTGCCCCCACACTTCCACCAGCGGGGTGATGCCCATCGTCTTGCCGAGGTCGAGCAGCGCCCGATACCGTTCCGCCGCCACCACCGCCGTCACCGGCTCCGTGAACTTCGGGTCGTCGCGCCGGCTGCCGCCGGCCGTCGCCCCGACCGGCGGAGCGGCGATGCACTTGCCGCCGACCGCCAGCACCTTGTCCATGTCCCGCTTGGCGTTCTCCAAACCCTTCTTGCGGCGGTCGTCGTCGCTCACCAGCCACTCCGCGAACCCGATGCAGTCCGGCACTGCCAGCCCCGCGTCGGCGAACCGCTTGCCCAGGTCCTTCAGCGTGCCACCGCCCTTCGTGTACTCGTCCAACTCCTGAATCCACGGCTCGATGGCGGAATACCCGGCCTTCGACGCGATGTCGATACTGTCGGTGATCGACCGCGGCTTACCCCACTGCCCCTCCGCAACGCGGATGGTGGACGTGTTCAGACAGAATTTGAACGCCGGCTTCAACTCGGGCTTCTTCTCGTCGGCCCGGATGGCAGTGGCGGCAACCGCCGCGGCACCGGCTAACAGCGAACGGCGAGAGATTTGCATAGCGGACCTCGGGTTGTAGGTCGTGGTCGAGCAGGTCCGAAGGACCGCGAGGCCCGACAGCAGATCAGTCTATCCGAGAGTGCGGTTGACCGTCGGGCCTCACCTGCTGCCGGCAGGTTCGACCGCGACCTACAATTCCCTTCGCCCCCACCAGGAGACCCGCCATGCTCCCCCTGTTCATCGCCTTGCTCACCCCGGCCGCCGACCCCGCCCCGGCCAAATACACCAGGCCCGAGTTGCTGGTCGAAGTGGCCGACGTGTTGGTCGAAGGCGCCCTGATCCTCGACGCCCGCTCGCCCGCCAAGTACGAGGCCGGGCACATCCCCAAGGCGTTGAACGTACCCGTGGTCGCGTGGGCGAAGGCCATCGACGACGGCAAGGCCGATGCAGCCTTCTGGAAGAAGACGCTCGCCGACCTCGGGGTGTCCGCGAAAACGCCGGTGATCGTATACTCGGACGACGTGAAGCTGAGTGCCCGCGGGTGGTGGGCGATCAAGCTGGCCGGGGTGCCGGACGTGCGGGTCCTCAACGGCGGGTGGGACGCGTACACCGCGGCCAAGTTGACTGTCAGCAAAGACGAGGTGAAGGCGAAGCCGGCCGAGCCGACGGACTGGAAACCGGAGCCGCGCCTGGCGGTGATGGCCGAGGTGGTGAAATTGGCCGACGGCAAGAGCGGGACCAACGTGGTGGACGCCCGTAGCGCGACCGAGGTGGCCGGCGGGAAGGTGCCGGGGGCGAAGGTGCTCGAGTGGTCGGACCTGCTGGATGACAAGGCGCAGAAGTTCAAGCCGGCTGGCGAACTGACCAAGCTGTTCGAGTCGCACAAGATCGACCTGAGCAAGCCGTGTGTGACGTACTGCCAGGGCGGCGGCCGGGCGGCGGTAATGGCGTTCGGGCTGGAACTGATGGGGGCCAAGGACGTGAAGAATTACCACAAGAGCTGGGGCGAGTACGGGAGTAGCAAAGAGACGCCGAAGGAGAAGTGACCACAACGGAGGCCCGACCGTGAGGGAGGGCGCGAGAGCCGACGACGCCAGTCGCCGGGTGCTCCACCCGACCCCGCGCGGGGTCTGGCTCTGGCGCCCTCCCTCACGGTCG
>JANNDF010000407.1:0-5632 GCA_031387445.1 Planctomycetia bacterium | reverse complement strand
CAACCCAACCCCCTCACCCGCCGGGTTCACTCCGTTCACTCCGGCGACCTCTCCCCCGCTCCGCAGGGAGAGAGGGGGTGGGTGATCGGCCTTATCGCCACACTCCCAGTCCGCCGTTCCCCCTCGCTCGCCCATCGGGCTAACAGCCACCTCACACCGGCACGCGGGTCTTGGCCACGATGTCGGCCACCACCGCGTCGGCGTTGCTCCGCCCGCTGGCGTCGTACCCTTTGGTGAGGATGCGGTGGGCGAGCACCGGCCCGGCCAGTCCCTTCACGTCGTCCGGGGTCACGTGCCGCCGGCCGGACAGCAGCGCGTTCGCCTGCGCCGCCCGGTAGAACGCCAGCGCCGCCCGCGTGCTCACCCCCAGCGCCACGTCCGGATGCACCCGCGTGGCCTCGACCAGTTCGAGGATGTAGTCGGCCACAGGCGGTTCCACCGTCACGTTCCGCACGGCCAGTTGGAGGGCGACGATCTCGAACGGTTGCAGCACCGGCGGCAACTTGTCCACCGGCTCGCCGACGCGGTGTTGCGTCAGGATCTTCCGCTCCGCCTCGCGGTCGGGGTAGCCGATCTTCACCTTCATCAGGAAACGGTCGAGTTGGCTCTCGGGCAGCGGGTAGGTGCCCTCGAACTCGTACGGGTTCTGGGTGGCCAGCACCAGGAACGGCGGGCCGAGCATTCGGGTCGTGCCGTCGGTCGTCACCTGCCGCTCGCTCATCGCTTCGAGCAGGGCCGACTGCGTGCGGGGGGTGGCGCGGTTGATCTCGTCGGCCACGATCACCTGGGCGAACACCGGGCCGGGCACGAACTCGAACGAGCCGGTGTTCTGGCGGTAGATGCCGGTGCCGATCAGGTCGCCGGGCAGCAGGTCGGGGGTGAACTGGATGCGGCTGAACTTGCAGTTGAGCGAGCGGGCGATGGCCTTCGCCAGCAGGGTTTTGCCCACACCGGGTACGTCTTCGAGCAGCAGGTGCCCGTCGGCGAGCAGGGCCAGGATGGCGTAGCGAATGACCTCCGGCTTGCCCAGGAACACGCCGGCCACGTTGTCGCGGAGGGTGTCGAGCAGCCGCGACAGGTCGGCCGGCGGCATCGGGTCCGGAGTGGGCAGTAGGGAGGCGTGACCGCCCTGCGGGCTAGAAGACGGTGGGGTCATCGGGGGCCAAGACGGGGTGCGAACCGGGACTGGGAGAGTATATCGGCCGAACGGGAGTATGAGAGCGGTTCGGCCGATCTTCCCTGACCCCATCTCACCGCCCCGGCACCATCAGGGTGAACGGCCAGACGAACGCCTGCAGCGCGGTCATCGCGCCGACCACGCACGCCAGGATGATGCTGTGCCCGATGACCGCCTTGAAGATGTCCGCCTCCTTGCCGATCTGGTTCGTGCCGGCGGTGGCCACGCAGATGCTCTGCGCGTCGATCATCTTGCCCATCACCCCGCCGGTGCTGTTGGACGTGCAAATCAGCACCTCCGCCTGCGTGCGGGTCAGGTTCGGCAGCACGCCGGCCTCGTGGATCTGCCCGGCGGTGATCTTCTGCAAGCTGCCGAACAGGGCGTTGCTGCCGGCGTCGGTGCCGGTGAGGAACACCCCCAGCCACCCCAGCAGCGCCCCGAAGAACGGGTACATGGCACCCGTCTCCGCGAACGCCACGCCCAGGATGGCATCCATGCCGGCGTACTTGGTGACGTAGCTCAGTCCGAGCATGCACGCGATGGTGGGGATGGGGATGCGCATCTGGTACACGGTCTTCTTCAGCACCCGCCAGAGCACGCCCGGCGAGCACCACAGGATGACGGCCGAGATGACGACCGCCGCCACGCACGGCGTGCCCGCCGCCGTCAGCCACTTGAATTCGAACACCGCCTTCTCCAGCCGCTCGTCGCCCGCCGCCCCCGCCTTCTGCAAGCGGTCGGCCCGCTCCACCTGCTTGTGCAGGTATGGCACTTCCACCGGGTAGTACGACTTCACTACGCCCAGGTCGATCGGCCCCTCCTTCTCCATTTGCCGGGCCACGCCGATGAACCCCAGGCAGATCGACATGACCACGAACGGCGACCACGCCTTCACGATCAGCCAGGGCGTCAGCGGGCTTTCCAATGCGGAGTGCGGAGTGCGGAGTGCGGAGTGATCGCCGAGAACCAGCTTCACCTGTTCCATCGCTTCAGCCGCGTGAGCGTCTGTCGGGGCGGGTTGCTCGGGTGCGGGTGTCACCGGGGGAGCGCTCGCCTCGGCCGACTTCTTGTCATTCCGCACTCCGCACTCCGCACTCCGCAATTCGACACGAGGCTTCCACACGAACTTGAGGAACAGCGCCAGTGACAGCATGGAGCAGATCGACGCCCCCACATCCGTGAGCGGCCACACGCTCAGCCCCGGAACCCAGTCGTGCATGGTGGCGAACAGGTACTGTAAGAGGGCGAACGACCCGCCGCCGACGAGCAGCGCCGGCCACACCTGGAACGTCTGCCGCCAGGTGCAGAACGTCTTCACCATGTACAGCGGCACGAGCAGCGACAGGAACGGCAACTGGTGCCCACACATGGTGCTGATGGCGTTCCCTTCCAGGCCGGTCACGTTCGACAGGACGAACACGGGCGTGCCCAGCCCGCCGTAGCAGACCGGCGACGTGTTGGCGATCAGGCAGATGACGGCCGCCCGCATCGGGTGCATGCCCAGCCCCGCGAGCATCGCCCCGCAGATGGCCACCGGTGCCCCCGACCCGGCCGCCCCTTCCATGAGCGCGCCGAAGCAGAAGCCGATGAGCACCGCCTGCACGCGGGCATCGCCGCTCAGCCCGCCGATGCTGCGGCGGATGATGCTGAACATGCCCGTCTCGACCGTCAGGTTGTAGATGAGCATCGCCCCGAACACCGTCCAGCCGATGGGCAGCAGGCCGAAGCACGCGCCATACACCCACGCGCTCACGGCTTTTTCGACGGGCATGCCGAACGCGATGACCGCCAGCACCACCGCCACCACCGACCCGGCCACCCCCGCCCAACTCGCCAGCCACCGCTTCCGCACGAGCAGGTAGAAGAGCACCAGCACCGGCAGGGCGGCGATGATCGTGGACAAGATGCGGTTGAGCAGGGTGGGGTTCAGGGTGAGGTTCTGAACGAACGTGTCGTCGGCGAATAGCATGGGTGCGGCGGGAGAGGAGGGTGTGCGGTGGGAGGTGGCGAGAGTGTAAGGGATGCGAGTCGAAAAGGCGACAAGCGAGCACAGGAACGAGCCGCGACCGCGAGGGAGCGGGCGTCTCTGGAACCGGGAACGCAGTGACCGGGTGAAGTCCCGAAGGGACGACCGGGAATAGCCAGGGGTGGAGCGAGCGAAGCGAGCGGGAACCCCTGGTCGTCGTGACCACCAACACTGAAGCCCTGAAAGGGCGACCCGATCCAACTCCGGGTCGCCCTATCAGGGCTTCGGCATTTCGGTTTTCCGGTCCCAGGGTTCCGTCGCACCTCCGGTGCTCCGTCACCCCTGGCTATTCCCGGTGGCCCCTTCGGGGCCGCACCCGGCGGCTCTCCGCAGTCATCACCGCTCCCCCGCCCGCGGGGGCAGCCACAGCCGCACGTCGATGCCCGCCATGCCGGCCCGCCGGGCCGCTTCCAACCCGATGTCGGTGTCCTCGAACACTACGCACTTCGTCGGCTCCGCGTTCAGCCGGCGGGCGGCCTCCAGGAACACGTCCGGTTCGGGTTTGTGCCGGGCGGTGTCCTCGGCACACACCGTCGCGTCGAACCAGTCGTGCATGCCGACGACACGCAGCGTGCGGGTGATCACGTCCCGATACCCGCCGGTCGCCACCGCCGTCGGCAGCTTGCCGCGATACCGTTCGGCGATCTCCCGCACCGGTTCGATGGCCGTCACGTCGCCCAGCATCTCGACGAAGTGTTCCTCCTTCGCCACCGTCAACCCTTCCACCTGGGTGTCGGTGAGCGTCACGCCGGTTTCGGCCGCGATGATCCGCACAATCTTCGCCGTGGGCACACCGCCGAGTTGGTAGAAGCGGACTTCGCCGAACGGGATGCCGACGCCGGCGAGGATCTTCACCCACGCCCGGTAGTGCACCGGCATGGTGTCGGCGAGGGTGCCGTCGCAGTCGAAGATGAGGGCGGCGGTGCCGGGCGGCGGGGTCCAACTCATGCGGGTGGCTCGTGGGGAACCGGGAGAGGGTACGGCGCGGTGCAGGTGACAGCCACCCGCCGGGGGCGGTAAGATGCACCCGCACACCAGAGGGCACGCGATGAGTACGGCAGTGGCGGGTGAAAAGAAGCTGTGGACGACGGAGGAACTGCTGGCGATGCCGGACGACGGCGTCGAGCGGTGGCTGATCCGCGGTGAGTTGCGCGAATCTCAGTTCGTTCCTGGGGACATCGGCATGACCAAGCGGAACCGATTCCACAGTATCACCGAAGGGCGGGTGACGGCTGTGTTGGGTCGCTGGCTGGTCACACAACCGGAACCCCGTGGGGAGGTGGTGTGCGGCGAGGTCGGCTTCCGGCTTCAGCGCGATCCCGACACGGCAGTGGGCATCGACGTGGCGGTGGTCTCGGCGGAGATGGCCGCCGCCGACCCGGATGACACCACCATGTTCGACGGCGTGCCGCTGTTGGCAGTTGAAATCCTGTCGCCGTCCTCCGTTCAAGAGGAGTGGCTGGACAAGGTAGACGACTACCTGGAGTTCGGCACTCCCCTCGTGTGGGTGCTGGAACCGCGGCATCGCACCGTCACCGTCTACCGCCCGGACGCCGAGCCGGCGCTGTTCAACCGCACGCAAACCCTGTCCGCCGATCCGGTGCTGCCCGGCTTCTCGTGCCCGGTAGCCGACCTCTTCCGCTGATCCCGACCTACAATCCCTTCATGTGGCCCACACCCGAACAGACCGACCACCTGCTGGCCGACGCGAAGGCGAACCAGGCCGACGCCGTTGACCGCATCCTCGAAGCGTTCCGCGAGCCGCTCCGCCGCGTCATCGGCCTGCGGCTCGACCCGGCGCTCGCCCGCCGCGTGGACGCCTCCGACATCGTGCAAGACGTGATGATCGAGGCCGCCCAGCGGCTGCGGGAGTACCTGAAGGCGCCGAACATGCCCTTCCAGTTGTGGCTACGGCACCTGGCGCAAGACCGCATCATCGACACCCACCGCCGGCACCGGCTGGCCCAGCGGAGGAGCGTGGACAAGGAGCAGCCGATTGCGAAGCCGGCGTGGGCGACAGACGACTCGTCGGCCGGGCTGGTGGCGCAACTGATCGACACCGAGCAGACGCCGGCGACCGAGGCCATTCAGCAAGAGTTGGGGCGGCGATTGAGCGAAGCGGTGGACCAACTGAGCGACGACGACCGAGAAGTGATCCTGATGCGGCACACCGAGCAGATGTCGAATCAAGACGTGGCGAACGCGCTCGGCCTGACGGAAGCGGCGGCGAGCATGCGATACCTGCGGGCGCTTCGGCGGCTGCGGGCGGTGCTGGTACCCGATGGCGGCAACCCGCCGGAAAGCCTGGGCTAAAGTGGTGTGGGGGGGCCCCGGGCCGCGGTGATGTGAGCCCGGGGGGCGCGGCCCACACAAACAAACCCGGGCAATAAAACCCACACCCCCCGGGGGGGGAGGCCGGACACCCACAC
>JANNDF010000404.1:0-3107 GCA_031387445.1 Planctomycetia bacterium | reverse complement strand
GATAAGGTAGTCCACGGCACGGGCCTCCTGCCGGGGTGGGAAACGGGGGTAGTGTGGTAACTCCACCGTATCCCGACCCGACCAGGCGGCCCGTGTTCATTCGATCAGATCGAGGCGTCCGAGAAGTCCGAAACACGAGTCAGACGGCGGTCGTTCTTGAAGTGGCCGCTCGGGGCGTCGGCGTGCCACGGCGGCATCACGCCGTCGTTCACCACCTCGCGGAGCATGGCCGACCAACTCTTGGCTTGCTGATACGTCATCAGCGAGAACGGTCCGGCCTCGCCGGGGCGGTGGCACTCCTGGCACTTCGCTTGCACGATTGCGGCGACGTGCTTGTGATACGTGACCGGCGTGTCAACCTTCACCACCTCCTTCGGGTGGGTGAGCTTGCACCCGGTGGTGGCGGTGTGCGGGACTTTCACGTCCTCGCACTTCAGCACCGCCGCGAGAGCATCGGCCAGTTCCGCGGTCGTCGCCTTCGCCTTCGTCACGCCGGGGGAAAGCTGGTCGTCGATTCGACCGGCGTAACGCACCGTCCGCCCCGAGTCGAGCACCAGCACCGTCGGCACGCGCTCCACCTGCAACTTGTCGGCGAGGGAAGTGCCATCGTCCTTCAGTAGTGGGAACGGCAGTTCCGCCCCGCGGACGTACTTGGCCACCGTGTCGGCGTCGTCGGACGGGTGGCTGGCAATGCCGACCCACGTCACCTTGTCGGCGGCGTGCTTCTTGGCGATCTCGGCCAACTTCGGAATGGAGGCGGTGCAAACGGGACACGACGTGGAGGTGAACACGATCACCACCGCCTTCGCGTCACGGGCGTTGTCCGCCAGCGACCACTTCTTGCCGGTCGAAGGTTCCGGCAGCGTGAAGTCGGCCACCTTACTGCCGACCGGCGGGGGCGGGTCGGCCGCCGGCGTGAGGGTGGCGCTGAGCAACAGAAGGGCGACGGAAAGTCGGGAGCGCATTCGGTGTCGTCCTCGGCGGTGGGAGTCGAAGGGGTGGACGATCAGGGACCGCGTGACCGACAGACAGTGTACCACGGTTCGGTATACTTTCCCTTTCCCTGGAGTTGTCATGACCACCCCCGCCGAACCGCTGTCGCCCAAGCAAGCCCTCCGCGAGCAGGCCCGCAAGAACCGCATCGCCCAGAAGGACAAGGAGGCCGTGAGCCGCACGATTTGCACGGCGTTCATGGCGCTGCCGGCGTACCAGTCGGCGAGGACGGTGATGTGGTACGTGGACGCCGGCAGCGAGGTGCGAACGCGGCACACCCTGCCCGAAGCCCTGACCCACGGCAAGCGGGTGGTGGTGCCGTACTGCATCGTGGAGACGAACGAACTCGAACTGTTCCACCTGGAAGACATGAGCGAACTGGTGGAGGGGGCGTACAAGATCCTCGAACCGCGCGAGGAGTTGCGGAAGCTGCCGGGCAAGATCCTTCAGCCCGAAGACCTGGACCTGGTGATGGTGCCGGGCACGGCGTTCGACGCCCGTGGCGGGCGGATGGGGCAGGGGAAGGGGTACTACGACCGCCTGCTCGCCCGTGCCCGGAAGGACGCCCCACTGGTGGCGCTCGCCTTCGAGTGCCAGATGTTCCCGAGCATTCCGGTGGACGCGCACGACGTGTACATGGACCTGGTCATCACCGAGACGGGGGCGTATGCGGGCGAGGGGCGGAAGTGAATGGTGAACCCCGGCAGTGACACCGGGGGTTGCGGTTTCAAGCACCCCCGGCATCACTGCCGGGGTTCACCTATGAGGGGTATTCCCACCCCTTGCGCGGTTGGCGGTTGAGGAACTCGTTCGCCTCCTTCTTGTCGGTCAAGCCCTTCGCCGTGTCCCAGGTCAGTTCCTGCCCGCTGCGGTAGGCCACGTTGCCGAGCAGCACCGTTTCCGTGAGCGGACCGGCGTACCCGAAGTGGCAGAGCGGCTTGCCCGTCCCGCGGATGGCGTCGAGCCACTCTTTGTGGTGACCGACCGACTTGGCGATGGTCTGCGCAGGCGGCTTGAAGTCTTTGGCGAACGGCTCCGGGAACAGCTTGTGTGCGCCGTAGTTCGACACCAACTTCTTGCCGTCTTCGCCCTCGAACAGCACGCCGTCGGCGAACCCGGTGTACTTCTCCGTCCCTTCCAGATCTGGCCCGGCGACGCCGTGGAACCAGCTCAGTTGCACCTCGCCGCGGACCTTCGTCTCCGGGAAGGTGTAATCGACCCGGAGCGTACTCGGCACGGTGTTGTCGGCGTTCGGGATGGCTTCACCGTTGGCTTTCACCTTCGTCGGCGCGCCCAGGTCGAGCGCCCAGAACGCCAGGTCCATGAAGTGACAGCCCATGTCGGCCAGCACGCCGCCGCCGAACGGCCACCACCACCGCCAGTGGAAGTGCGGCCAGTTCAGGTGGTTGGCGTAGAAGAAGTCTTCGGCCACCGGCCCCCGCCACAGGTCGAGGTCGAACTTCGGCTTCTTTGCCGGCGGCACGATGTCACGCCCGCCGTCAGGTCGCCGCGAGCACCACACCTTTACGCGGCTGATCTTGCCGAGCGCGCCCGACTGCACGATCTCCACCACCCGCCGGTAGTTGTCGCCGGCGTGGATCTGCGTGCCCATCTGGGTGATGGCCTTCTTCTCCGCCGCCAACTTCTGCACCGCCCGGACCTCGCCGACGTTGTGGCACAGCGGCTTTTCGCAATACACGTGCTTGCCCAGGCCGAGCGCGGTGAGCGTGGGGTGGGCGTGGTGGTGGTCGGGCGTGCACACGGCGACGGCGTCGATGGTCTTGCCGATCTTGTCGAACAGCTTGCGGTAGTCGGTGAAGAACTCGGCCTTCGGGAACAACTTGCGGCCGTCGGGCACGCCCTCGCGGTTCTCGTCCACGTCGCACAGCGCGACCACCTCTTCGTTCTTGATGCCGCCCTGCGTGAACGCCCCCTGCCCGCCGACGCCGATAAGGGCGATCTTGATCTTGTCCTTCGGCTCGTCGGCTCGGAGAGTGCGGATGAACGGCCCAGCGGCGACGGCGGCCCCGGATGCGGCAAGGAAGCGACGGCGGGAGAGCATGAGGGCATTCCTGGTAGGTGCCGCCTGCCGGGCGGCACTCGATGGCTGTTGG
>JANNDF010000388.1:0-6343 GCA_031387445.1 Planctomycetia bacterium | reverse complement strand
TACCTTTTTTAGCCCGACGAGTCCTTTCTTCGGATCGATGGGGAACACCTCCGGCTGCGAGTTGTCTCCCTTCTTGCCGCGGAGAGCGAGCTTGTTCAAGGCAGTCATTTCATCGCGGATGCGGGCCGCCTTCTCGAACTGCATAGCAACGCTGGCCTCGCGCATTTGCTCGTCCATCTCGCGGAGGAGTTTCGCCTTCTTCCCCTCCATGATGAGGACGAGTTTGCGGACCTGCTTGCGGTAGTCCTCCTTGCTCACCCGCAGCCCGCACGGGGCGGTGCACTGGCGGATGCTGTGCAGCAGGCACGGGCGGAACCACCGCCAGCGGGTGTCTTCGGACTTGATGTCGAGCGAGCAGGTGCGGAACTGCAGCACCTTTTGCAGCACGTTGACGGCGTCTTTCAGCTTGGCTTTGCTCAGGAACGGGCCGTAGAGCCGCACCCCGCGGCGGCGGGGCGTGCGGGTGATCTCCACCCGCGGGAACTCTTCGCGGGTGCGCACCTGGATGTACGGGAAGCTCTTGCCGTCTTTCAGGTCGCGGTTGAATTTCGGGCGGATGTCTTTTATCAGCCGGGCTTCGCGGAGCAGGGCGTCCACCTCCGTGTCGCACGGGATGTAGTCGATGTCGGCGATGTGCTTGACCAGCTCGCACGTCCGCGGGTCTGTGGCCGCCTCCTTGCGGAAGTACGACCCGGCCCGCGAGCGGAGCGCCTTCGCCTTGCCCACGTAGATGACCGTGCCGGCGGCGTCCTTCATCAGATAGATGCCCGGCGTGAGCGGGAACGTCTTCACCTTCTCGGCGGGCGGCAGTGCGGCGTCAGCCATTCCGGGTGTCCTGTGTGAGCGTTCTCCATTTTACGCCTCGCCTGAACCGTTTGACCTCCGCCCGAACGGGTTCTAGCTTTGTCCGGCTCTCGGACACCCACATGCCCACGTTGAAGCTCCCGCCCGGCCCGATCGACACCGCCGCCCCCGGCCTCACCCGCCGGCGGGTGTGGCAGGCGCCGGTCGTCCGGTCGCACGCCCTGGTCGCGCTCACCTTCGCCCGGCTGTACCTCGCCCCGGCCAACTTCAGCGTGCCGGCGGGCACGGCCGAAGCGGTCCTGGAAGGGGCCGACCTGAACGCGGTGTTCGGGCCGCTCGGCACCGTCATCGACCTGCCGACGGTCCGCAAGGTGGCGCACGACCTGGTGACGAACACGCTCACCATCGACTACCGGCCGACGCTCGCCGCCCGCTCCGGCACCCTCCCCACCGGACAGGTGGTGATTCAGTTTGACACGCACGAGGCGGCCGACGAGGTGTTCACCAAGCTGTGGCGGCGGATCGCCGACCGGGTGAAGTTGGTTCAGGACCGTCGGCCGACGTGGGATTTGATCCGCACCCCGCTCACGGCCATCGGCGGGGTGCTCCTCGCTGTGCTGGTGCTGTCGGCCGTGTCGATCGCCCTGGCCGACGCGGGTCGTCCGACCGAAGGCGGGTTCGTCCCGGACTGGCGGTGGGTGTGTGGCGTCGGCGGGACCGTCCTCGCCGGCTTGCAAGTGTGGCTGTACCGCCGATGGACCACCCCGCCGAAGAAACTGGAACTGCGACCGATTGCGTAGCCCGATTCCACGAGACTCCAATGACCGCGGACGACGTTCACGACATCCTGGACAAGTTTTCGGTGGACGACCTGCCGAAGACGGTTCTGTGCCTGAAGTACGGCGCGGCCATCACCATCGACGCCATCGCCCGCAAGGAACAGGACTACCTGGTCATCCGCGGGCGGGAGAACGGCACCACCGACGAGGGGCGGGCGTTCTTCGTCCCTTACGAGGACGTGCTGTACATCAAGCTCGACCGCCTGCTGCGGATCGAAGATCTCAAGCGGATGTACGGCGAACAGGTGACGGTGAAGGCGTCGGCGACGGACGAACCGGCTGCGGCGGAAGCCTCGACGACGGCCACGCCCGCCCCGACCACGGCGATGGACCCGGCCGCCATCGCCAAGCAGAACCTGCTCGCCCGCATCCGGGCGGCGAAGACCGCCGCCGGGGCGTGAGACCGACGAGCCGGAAGCGTGAGCGACGGGTGCCCTCATGCTTCCG
This sequence comes from Planctomycetia bacterium, assembly GCA_031387445.1. Classification (GTDB taxonomy): domain Bacteria; phylum Planctomycetota; class Planctomycetia; order Gemmatales; family Gemmataceae; genus JALHQU01. The sequence continues at coordinate 4,253 of JANNDF010000388.1, read as the reverse complement.
GCGGGGGCAATAGGTACTCCTGCCGGCTCGCCCATCTGCCGTCGCTCACGCATCCGGCTCGTCCCGTCGCTCGCCCAACCTCCCGTCGTTCATCTCCAGCCGCCGCGGGAACAGCTTCGCCAGCTCCGCGCTGTGCGTCACCACCACCAGCATCGTGTTCTGCTGCTTGTGCAGCTCCAACAACAGCCGCCCGACCGACTCGGCGTTGGTGCGGTCCAGGTTGCCGGTCGGCTCGTCGGCGAGCAACAACAGCGGCTTGTGTATCAGCGCCCGTGCCACCGCCACCCGCTGACGCTCCCCGCCGCTCAGCTCGGCCGGGCGGTGCGTCAGCCGGTCGCTCAGCCCCACGCGGGTGAGCAGCTCGCGGGCGTACGCCTGGGCTTCGGCCTTCGGCAGCGACTTGTTCACGAACGTCGGCACCAGCACGTTTTCCAGCACACTGGCCTGGGGCAGCAGGTGGTGATCCTGGAACACGAACCCGATGCGGCGGTTGCGGAAGGCGGCCAGCTCGTCCAGCTTCAGTGAAAACGGATCGACGCCGTCGAGCGACACCCCCCCGCCGGTCGGCCGGTCGAGCGTGCCGAGGATGTGCAGGAGCGTACTCTTGCCCGACCCGGACGGCCCCATGATCGCCACCGCCTCGCCGTGGGCAAGTGTCAAGCTCACCCCGCCGAGCACCGGCAGCGGCCCGCTCCGGGCGGCGTACTCCTTCCGCACGTCGGTCACGATCAGGCTCATTCGGCTGCTTCCAGTTTGGCCCGCAGGTCGGGCGGGATGGGGAGGGCTTCCAGGCCGTGCGGGGGCACTGCCTTGCAGTACACGGCGGTCATTCGGCCGGTGGCCACTGGCTGCCCGTCGTGGGTGAAGTCGAACCGATACGACACCGACTTGGTGCCGAGCTTCTCCACGCTCACGGCGATGGTCAGCACCTCTTCGAACCGTGCCGGGCGGGTGTAGTCGCAACTCACGCTCACCCGCGGGAAGCCGAACCGCCCGCCCGCGTCGGCCGCCCACGTCACGCTCAGCCCGCGGGCGTTCAGGAACTGGGTCTCGGCCACTTCCATGAAGCGGAAGAAGTTCGAGAAGTGCATGATCCCGGCCATGTCGGTGTCGCCGAACTCGACCCGGCGGGTGGTGGTGAAGGGCATAACGAACCTCTCCTGGAACCGCCGGCGTCAGCCGGCCGGGTGGTGAAGGGACACCCGGCCGGTTGACACCGGCGGTTCCAGACCTGTCACCCCGATATACTTCCCCAGCAACTCCACCGTCGCCTCGGCCATGTGGCGGGCGGTGAACCGCTCGTGCAAGCCGGCGTGGCCTTTCTTGCCGAGTTCGGCCGCCCGTGGCAAGTCGGTGAGCAGGCTCGCCAGGTGCGAATCCAACTCCTCCGGCCGTGCCGGGTCGTACATCAACCCGCCGCCGGTCGGGTCAATCAACTCCGGAAACGTGCCGCTGCGGGGTTGCACCACCGGCACGCCGGTCGCCCACGCTTCCAGCACATACAACCCCTTCGGCTCGCGGAACGCCACCGGCACGCTCAGCACGTCGATGCCCTGGAAGAACTTCAGCTTGGATGCCAGATCCGGAGCGGGCATGTGCTCGAAGTCGGCGGGCGACGCGAACCCCGCGTCGGCCAACTTCTTCACCTGCTCGGCATAGTACGGCTTGTACTTCTCGCCCATCCACCCGCCGAAGAGGAACCGGGTCTTCTCCAACCCCGGCCGCTTCCTCAACCGGATGAACGCCTCGACCGCGTGATGAAACCCCTTCTCCGGGGCGAAGCGGGCGAAGAAGCCGAGGGTCGGCGGGCGGGCCGGATCGCGGGGCGTCGGGGACCCGTGCCCTTTCAGGTTCAATCCCGGATACACCACGCCGATTTTCGTCCGATCCAGCCCCAGGTAATGGCTCATGTATTCGGCGTAGTCGTGGCTGGTGGCCATGTACCCGCTGGTGTGGCGGTCGTTTTCCTGAATCAAGGCGATGCACCGCCGGCGGTCGGCATCGGGCAGGGCGTCGAGGAACACGTCGTCGCCCTGAAGCGTCGTAATCACCGGCACGCCGAGTCGTTCGCGGATGGGCGGCACGCACCCCGAGAGGAGGGCGTTGGTCATCAGCACGGCGTCGGGTTTGACCTCCGACGCCAGCCAGTCCACAAGCTTGCCGATCTCCTTCTTCGCCCGCCCGTGGGTGCCTTCGAGCATGGCGGTGGTGAGGCTGCCGAGTTTGCCGTAATCGGTGCGGCCGACGAACCCGCCGGCCCAGCGGAGCAGGGTGTTGCCGTTCAGCAGGGAGTCGATCGCCCGCGGCAGGTGGCGGAACAGCCAGCCGGCGTTCTGGAGGTAGACGTTCACCCCGCCGAGGAAGACGTGCTTGCTACTCACGTCTTGCTCGTCGGTGGTGATGGGGGTATACGTCGGCACGAGCAGGGCGTCGTGCCCGAGCGCGATGAGGGCAGTGGCCGCCGCGTTGTCGCGCAGGCAACTGCCGCAGAACATGCCGCCCGCCCCGGCCGTGATGCTGACGATTCGCATGGGGGACAATCCGCCGCCGCAGGGGTTTGTAGAATGAGTACCACCGCCATGCCACCGGCTGACAGTCGATTGTAGGCTCGCCCCGCTGTCTCCGGCGGTTGTGCCGATTCTGCGGCTCTCCCCCGCTCGCCTCGCCGCCGTCCGTCTAAGCTTCACACGGCGTTCATTAGCTGTACATCCGATTCGGTACCTTGCTGGGTGAATGTTGTTTGCCCCGACCGCACTGGAGGGCCGCCCGTGACCCCCACCGACGCCGTCATCATTTCCGACCTGCACCTGGGCAGCGGCGTCTGTCAGGCGAAGGCGCTGGTCGATTTTTTGGAGGGCGTGCACAGCAACCGGCATCGGACCAGGCGGCTCATCCTGAACGGCGACGTGTTCGACAGCATCGACTTCCGTCGGCTGAAGAAGTCGCACTGGAAGGTGCTCAGCCTGCTGCGGAAACTGGCCGACGACCTCGAGGTGACGTGGGTGTGCGGCAACCACGACGGCACGGCCGACATCGTGTCGCACCTGCTGGGGTTGGAGGTGGTGGACGAGATCGTCGTGCCGTCCGGCGACAAGCGGGTGCTGTTCCTGCACGGCCATCAGTTCGACCAGTTCATCGAGCGGCACCCGTTCGCCACCCGCTTCGCCGACAACCTGTACCGCATCCTCCAGCGGATGGACCGCTCGCACCGGTTCGCCAAGATGGCCAAGCGGCGGAGCAAGACGTTCCTGCGGAGCACCGAGAAGATTCGCGCCGGGGCGGTCGGCCGGGCGATCGAGTTGGGGGCCGACGTGGTGTGCTGCGGGCACACGCACCTGGGCGTCGCGCTGCCCGACGACCCGCTGCCGTACTTCAACAGCGGGTGCTGGACGGAAAGCCCGTGCCACTACCTGACGCTGGCCGACGGGGTGGTGGCTCTGCACGCCTTCAACCCGTCGTCGGCGATGGCCGACACGCAGATCGATTTGCCCATCGGCGCGACGGCCGACTGACGAGCCGGACGCGTGAGCGACGGGTGACTTGCTGACTGACGCGCCGGTGACGAACCGGGGTACGGGCGGACGAGCCGGACGCGTGAGCGACGGGCGACTGACTGACGAGGGGTACGTCATGTCTGAGCCGAAGGCCTACTTTCTCACGTTCACTACTTACGGCACTTGGCTCCACGGCCGTTCTCCCGGATCGGTGGACCGGCAGAACAACGCACCGGGCACCCCTTTCCTGCCGCCAGACGGCGAACGAGAAGCGGTCGAACGGAGCGCACTCCGACAGGAACCGTACCTGCTCGACGCACCCCGACGACGGGTGGTGCTGCGGACCGTCCGCGAGGTCGCCCGTCACCGCGGGTGGACGCTCTGGGCGGTTCACGTCCGCACCAATCACGTTCACATCGTGGTCACCGCCCCTGCGAAGCCGGAGAAAGTGATGTCTGACTTCAAGGCGTGGGCGAGCCGTCGCCTGCGTGAAGCGTTCGGCGAGTCGGCCCACCGCGACCGCTGACCCAGCACGGAAGCACCTTGTGGCTGAACACGGAAGAGGGGTTGCAGGAGAAGATCGAATACGTCGTCGAACGGCAAGGCGTGCCGATGGCGTGTTTCGACTCGAGGGCCGAGCCAACCAATGAACCCGACGAGACGGGGGACGAGCCGGACGCGTAAGCGACGGGTGAATGCCGATGAGAAGCGTGAGCCGGCCGACAATCATCCCCGTCGCTCACGCGTCCGGCTCGTCCC
>JANNDF010000352.1:0-5586 GCA_031387445.1 Planctomycetia bacterium | reverse complement strand
GCGGCACTATCAAGGAAGTGCCGCCCGGCAGGCGGCACCTACCTCGCGGCACCTACTGTTCTACGGCGTCGAGCGCCGCCCGCACCTTGGCGGCCAGGGCGAGGGGGGTGAACGGCTTCTGCACGAAGGCGTCGGCGGCGGTCAGGATGCCGTTCCGCACCACCGCGTCGTCGGTGTACCCGCTCATGAACAGCACCCGCAGGTGCGGCAGGGTGGCCCGCACGGCGACTGCCAGTTGCCAGCCGTTCATCTCCGGCATCACCACGTCCGTCAGCATCAGGTGAATCGGTCCGGCGTGTTCGGCTAGCAGCCGCAGGGCCGTCGCCCCGCCGTCGGCCACCAGCACGGCGTACCCGAACGTCGCCAGGATCCGGTGGGTGATGTCCCGCACGCCCGGCTCGTCCTCCACCAGGAGAATGGTCTCGGTGCCACTCGTGGGCAGTTCGGCGGGGGCGTCGGCCACCGCCGCGGACTCGCCCACCTGTGGGAGGAGGATGTGAAAGGTGCTGCCCATTCCCACCTCGCTGTACACCGTCACCTGCCCGCTCGCCTGCCGCACAATGCCGTACACGGTGGCGAGGCCGAGGCCGGTCCCCTTGCCCGACTCTTTGGTGGTGAAGAACGGCTCGAACATGCGGGCCTTCACCTCGGGCGTCATGCCGCACCCGGTGTCGGTCACGCTCAGCCGCACGTACCGGCCGGCCGGCAGGTCGGGGTGCCCGGCCGGGTCTTCGGGGGTGAGGGTGCGGTTGGCCGTCTCGATGATCAGCCGGCCGCCGCCGGGCATGGCGTCGCGGGCGTTCACTGCCAGGTTGAGAAGCACCTGCTCGGCCTGGATGGGGTCGATCCGCACGGCCGCCGGCTTGGCGGTCAGGGTGGTGGCGATGGACACGTCGGCCGGGATCAACCGGCGGAGGAGGGCTGCGATGCGGACGACGGTGTCGTTCAGGTCGAGGACGACCGGCTCGATCACCTGCTTGCGGCTGAACGCCAGCAGTTGGCGGGTGAGGGCCGCCCCCCGTTCGCCGGCGTCGCGGATGGCCAGCAGGGCAGTGCGGTGCGGGTGGTTCGCGGGCAGGTCGGCCAGCACCAGTTCGGAGAACCCGCCGACGACGGTGAGCAGGTTGTTGAAGTCGTGGGCGACTCCGCCGGCGAGCTGGCCGATGGCCTCCAGTTTGGTGGACTGCCGCAGCTTCTCCTCGATACGCTTCTCCCGCTCGCGGGCCGTCTCCCGGTCGGTCACGTCCCGCAGGTTGATGACGAGGGCCCCGACCGCCTGGTCGTCGGTCCAGTCGGTCAGGGTGCTGTCGATCCACCGCACCGAGCCGTCCTTGTGCCGCATCCTGTGGGTGATGGAGACCGTCCGCCCGGGGTGCGCTTCGGCGTCGCGGATGACCGCCCACACCCGGTCCAGGTCGTCCGGGTGGTGCATCTGCTCGGGGGTCAGTCGGGCGAGTTCCGCGGCCGTGTGGCCCAGCATGGCAGTGACGGCCGGCGTGCTGAAGGTGATGCCGACTCCGCGGGTGGCGAGGACCAGCCCGTCGGTGCTGTGCTCCACCACCGCCCGGTACAGCCGCCCGCTCTCCCGCACCGCCAGTTCCGTCCGCAACCGCTCACGCGCCGTGGCCACGTAGTGGCTGACGGTGCGGATGAAGTCCAGTTCGTGTTCGTCGAACGCGGCCTTGGACCGGGAGCCGAACGCCAGTGTGCCGAGCAGTCGGGGGCCGGCCAGCAGCGGGTGGCAGGCGTACGCCCGCACCCCCAGCCCGCGGACGAGACCGTCGTTCTCGTCGGTCGAGCACTCCAGCCCACGACCGTACACCATCTGGCGGGTCTGGGCGACTCGCCCGCACATCGCCTCACCCAACCGCAACCGGGCGAACCGCCGGCGGTCGTCGTCGTCGATCCCGCCGGCGGCCACCAGACGCAGCCCGTCCGCGACTGCCTCGTAGTGGAAGAAGACGTCGCAGCCGAGGTGGGCGGACACGCGGGCGAACAGGTCGTGAACCATCTGCACCGGATCGACCGCGGCGAGTAATTCCGCCGCCGCCTCGGACAACAGCCGCAAGCCCTCGGTCTGCCGCCGGACCGCCTCCTCCGCCCGCTTGCGGGCGGAGATGTCGAAGTTCACCCCGAACATGTGGTCTGGGGTGGTCCCGCCGGGGTCGCGGAGCACCCGCCCACTCCCTTCCAGCCACCGCACCTCTCCCGATGGGGTGACGACCCTGAACTCCGAGTGGAAGTCGCCGGCCGATAACGATTCGCTGATGGCCCCCTGGAGCGCCGGCCGGTCGTCCGGGTGGACGAGGCGGAAGAACAGGTCGGCGTCCACCTCCCCCTCTTGTGGGGGCAGGCCGAGGAGTTCGAACTCCTTGCGGTTCCACACCGACCGGTTCTGCCCGAGTTGCCACGCCCACGAGCCCATGCCGCCGGCGTCCAGGGTGGCGGCCAGCCGACGCTCGCTCTCCCGTAGCCTCTCCTCGGCCTCCACCTGGACCGTCACGTCGTGGGCGAGCACCAGCCGGGCCGGCTGGTCGTTGAAGGTGAGGGAGTGGCTGGCGACCCGCACGCGGATCTCCCGGCCGTCCTTCCGCCGGTGCCGCCACGGGCCGGAGTCGTTCAGCCCCTCGGAGGCGGTGGCCGCACTCGCCCGGACCGCGTCTGCCTCCTCGAGTGGACGGATGTCGAGAATGGTCATGCCCAGGAACTCGTCCCGAGTCCACCCGTACTTTTCCACCGCCGCCGCGTTCACCGCCAGGAAGCGGAGCGTGTCCGCCGCATACACCCACATGGGCAGCGGGTTGGCGTCGAACAGCGGGCGGTACTGGTCGTCGTGGTGGCTCACCGAAGGGTCCGGTGGGGGCGGTGCGGCCGGCGAGGTGGCGGTGTGGTCGGCGGCGGCCGAGTTAATGTATCACTCACACGATCTGCCAGAAAGACAAAACGCGCCTCGATTAGACCGTCTCACGCTGAAGGAACTCCCAGAGCAGGGCGGCATCCCGCACGGCGGCCACGTCGTGAACTCTGAGCACATGCGCGGCTCCCGTGGCCACGGCGAAACAGTTCACCGCCAGCGTACCGGCCACCCGCTCGGGTCGTGAGCGGCCGGTGATTTGGCCGAGGAACCCTTTCCGGGACACGCCCAGGCAGACCGGCCGCCGGTGGCGACGATGAACGGCCAGGTGCTTCAGTTGCTGCCGGGTGTGCTCCAGCGACTTCCCGAACCCGATGCCGGGATCGAGGCAGACCGCCCGCGGGTCGATCCCGGCCTGAGTCAGTGTGTCCAACCGCTCGGCGAAAAAGGCGTCCACTTCACTCAGCACGTCGGCGTACTGTGGGTCGTGCTGCATGGTGGTCGGGTCGCCCCGCATGTGCATCACCACCACCCCAACACCGGTGCGTGCGGCGAGTCCGACCATGGCCGGATCGCGGAACCCGCCCACATCGTTCACGAGGCGCGCGCCGGCATCGACACACCGGGCCGCCACCTCCGCCTTCATCGTGTCGATGGAGACGGGCACACTCGTTCGCTTCGCCAGTTCGCCCACCACCTGCAGCACGCGGCGGAGTTCTTCGCCCATGTCCACCGGCGTCGCGCCGGGGCGGGTGGATTCCCCGCCGACGTCGAGAATGTCCGCACCTTCTTCGACCAACTTCAACCCGTGCTCAACCGCCGTTGCCGGGTCGAAGAAACTGCCGCCGTCGGAGAAGCTGTCCGGGGTGACGTTCACGATGCCCATCACCAACGGGCGGGGGATGGGGTTCAGCACCCGACCGCAATAGTGCCAGAGGAAGTCGCTCATGCGGATGTGGTACGAATTGCGGCGCGCGGACGACCTTGATTCGCCCGCCGCCCATGGTATTCACTCAAATCATCTATGCCGCACGCCCGCGGCGGATTTCGTTGAGGTATTGCCATGACCGCTCGGGGTCTGTTCGTGGTCCTCCTAACGGCAGCCGTCACGTCCGCCCAGCCGAACGCCTTTCCACCGCCGTCCAACTTCGCCCCGCCACCGCCGCCCAGTTTCGACCCGCCGCGGGTGGTTCTGACACCCCCGCCGACCATTGCGGACGGCGGCGGGCTGTTGCCGTCCGAACGGCCGGCGAAGCTCTGGAGCGGGGGCGGCGAACTCGGCCTGAACGGGGCCGACGGCAACTCCAGGCTGTTCGCCCTCCGCACGGGGTTCAACGCCAAGCGGAAGACCGACACAAACCTGCTGACCACCGACTTCCTGTACACCTACGCCAAGCAGAACGACACGCTGACGCAGAACCAGGCGCTGTTCAACGCGCGGGACGAGATCCTCTTCCCCGGCTCGCCGTGGTCGCTGTTCGCCTCCACCAACATCGAATACGACCAACTCCGCGACTACGACTTCCTCCTCGGGTTGTACGGCGGGGTGGGCTACCAGGTGATTCAGACGGACGTGATCGACTGGCGGTTGCGGGCTGGTGCCGGTGCCGTGCGGCGGGTCGGCGGGCCGGACGACCGCTGGCTGCCCGAACTGGTGTTCGGCACCGACTTCAGCTACAAGATCGACGACCGCCAGTCGTTCGTGTTCAACCTGGACTACTACCCGCGGGTGGACGACTTCAGCCAGTACCGGGTGCGGGCTCGCGGGGCGTACCAGATCATCCTGGATCAGGCGAGCGGCACGACACTGCGGCTGGGCGTGCAGGACCGCTTCGACAGCAACCCCGGCGGCACGGCCAAGAAGAACGACCTGACGTACTACGCCACCCTCGGGTTCACGTTCTAAGTGTGCTCTGCTCGCTCCGCGAGCGGCATCGTGGAGACCGTTCGCGGAGCGAGCAGAGCACTTTTTGACACAACCGGCGGTCTCGGTCGTCTACCCTGTGGGTAGCACGCCCCGAGGCCGCCGTATGTTCTCCGCCCTCTGCCTGTCACTCGCCTTCGCCGCCGACCCGAAGCCGGACGCCAAGGAGCCGTTCAAGCCGCTCGCACCGCTCATCGGCGGGTGGAAGTGTTCCGGCAAAGCCGACGACAAGGACAAGACGTTCTGGAGTGAGCGGGCCGAGTGGGCGTGGAAGTTCAAGGGCGACGACGCCTGGCTGACGGTGACGTTCGAGAAGGGCAAGCACTTCACCGGCGGGGAACTGCGGCACGACGCGAAGGCGAAGCAGTTCACCCTCTCGCTGACCACCACCGACAAGACCGAGCAGGCGTTCACCGGCACACTCGGCGAGGGGAAGCAGAAAGAGCCGATCCTCACATTGGAGCGCACCGACGGCGACACGGTGCATCGGTTCACGCTCACGGTGCTGCACACCAACCGCACGCTCACCACGATGGCCAGCCGGCCGAAGGCGGTGGAGTCGTTCACCCGGCAATACCTGATCGGGGCGACGAAAGAGGGCGAGCCGTTCGCAGAGGTGGCGAAGGGGAACGAGTGCATCGTGAGCGGCGGGACGGGCACGATGACGGTCACGCACAAGGGGGTGACATACTACGTCTGCTGCACCGGCTGCCGCGACGAGTTCAAGGCCGACCCGGAGAAGTACATCAAGCTGGCGGCAAACAAAAAGTAGCCGCGAGGCGCGGACGAGCGCGTCGGAACTGTGACG
>JANNDF010000348.1:0-9214 GCA_031387445.1 Planctomycetia bacterium | reverse complement strand
GATGGGGGCGGGATTGTGTTCTCCCGCTCCCATCGCTCGCGGCGAAGATGAGCGGCGGCTTCGCCTGGACTTTCCCTTCCCGCGATGGCATACCCCCCGCCAATGCTCCGAGCTGCCATCGTCGCTCTGCTGCTCGCCACTGCCGCGGTCGCTCAGGTGCCGCGGGAGGGTCTCCCACCGCCGTCGGCGCTCCCGCCCGCACCGGAAGACCTCCCCAACGGCAAGCCCATCTCCCGTCCGATACAGCCGGTCGAGAACGAACATCGCGCCCCCCGGTCCGACTGGTGGTCGCAGTTCAACCCGTTCGCCCTCCTCTGGTCCGACGGTCACAAGTTCGATCCGCCCGCGGAGACACCGTTCCAGACGTGGGTGTCGGGCGAGTTCATGCTCGGGTGGGGCAAGCGAACCGATCTGCCGGTCTTGGCCACGAGCAATTCACTGGCCGCCCCGTCGCTGTCGCACCCGGCCACCAGCGTGGTGATGGGCGGGGACAAATCGCCGCTGAGCGAGGTCGCGTCGTTGCGTTTGGCTGCCGGCTGGTGGGCCGACACCGAGCGGACGCTCGGCTTCGAGGCGAGCGTCCGCACCTTCGGCACGCGAACCGAAACGGTCAACGTGAGCGGGGGAGGCGTGGGGCAACCGCTGCTCGCCCGCCCGCTGTTCAACGCCCGCACCAGACAGGAAGACCTCGTCTACATCTCCCACCCGATGATGCTCGGCCAACTCGAGATGAGCCAGTCGTTGCGGATGTTCGGCTGGGAGGGGGTGGCCCTGCTGAACCTGTACACGGGCAAAGGCGTGTTCGTCCATGGGCTGGCGGGGTATCGGTATTTGCAGGCGAACGAGGGGCTGCGGTTCGACCAGCGGTCGGAGTTCTCGCGGCTGACGGGTCAGGGGGCGGAGGCTGTCACCTTCCGCTCGGCTTCGGCCGATCAGATCGACGCTCACAACCGCTTCCACGGCGGGTTGCTCGGCGTGCGAACGCAGTTCTACGCGGCCGGACTGTTCTTCCAACTGGACGCCAAGGTGTCGCTCGGCCAGGTCACCGAAGTGGTGAAAGTCAGCGGGCAGACGGTGGCGACCGCCGATTTCCCGGCCGGCACGCAGACGAGCTACTTCCCGATTGCAGTGTTCGGCCAGCCGTCGAACACGGGCCGGGTGGAACGGCGGCAGTTCGCCGTAGTACCGGAAGCGGGGGTGAAGGTGGGCGGGCAATTCCTCGCGCGGGCGTGGTGGTCGGTCGGGTACACCTTCACCTACCTGAGCGACGTGGTGCGGGCGGCCGACCAACTCGACCGGGTAATCGACCTGAACCAGACCGCCGGCGACTCGTTCGGCCGCCCGCGGGTGCCTTTCGCCCGGTCCGACTTCTGGGTTCAAGGGGTGACGGTCGGGCTGGAGTGGCGGTACTGAACGAGGCGCCACACCAGCCCCCGCTTACTCCCGAACAACAGCGACAACAGCACAATCGCCGACGCACACAGCACCACCGTCGGGCCGGTCGGCACCGTCTTCCCCTCGCCGCTGCACACGTGACTCAGCACTTCGCCCCCAAAACCGGCCACCGCCCCGAACACCGCCGCGAGTGTCGCCATCAGGCCGAGCCGGTTCGTCCACTGCCGGGCCGCCGTCGCCGGGGCGACCAGTAGCGCGCTCATCAGCACCACGCCCACCGACTGCAAGCCGATGACCACCGCCAGCACCACGAGTGTGGTCAGCAGGGCATCGATCCATCGGGTGCTGTAACCGAGGCTGGCGGCGAAGTCCGCGTCGAAGCTGATCAGCTTGAACTCCTTCCAGCACAACACCGCCACCAGCACCGCGCCGCCGCCGAGCAACCCTATCGGCCACAGGTCGAGGATGTTCAGGAATGCCGCCTGCCCGAACAGGTAGGCTTCGAGCGGGCTGTTCCGCAGGTCGGCGAGTTGCGGCTTCAGCCACTCCTCGAACCCGCCGCCGGGCGGTCGCTTCAACAGGTTCCGCATGTAGGTGATGAGCACCAACCCCGCACCGAAGAACACTGCCAGCACGCCGGCTAGTGCCGAGTCGAACGGGATGCGACTGCGGCGCACGATGCCACTCACCAGCCGCATGGCCACCCACCCGGCCACCGCCCCGCCCAGCACCAGCACCAGCGGCGTTCGCCCGCCGAGCAGAAACGCAATCGCCACGCCCGGCAAAGCCGCGTGCGACACCGCATCCCCTTGCAGGCTCTGCCGCCGCACCACCGCGAACGTGCCCAGCACCCCCGCCACCGCCCCCAACAGCGCGAGGCCAAAGCCGACCACCTGGACGGTGTATTCAGACAGCGGGTAGGGGAGGAAAGACATGCCCGCTATCATATCCCCCGTTCCGTACCCAACCTCCGGGCCGCCGATGACCACCGTCGCAGATCTCAAAGGCAAGACCGTCGCGTTCGCCGCCTCCGGCGGGCTGGACTCCTGCACCGTCACCAAATGGCTGACCGAACACAATGTGAACGTGGTCTGCTTCACGGCCGACATCGCCCAACCGGACGAGACCGACTTTAGCGTGATCGAGAAGCGGATGCGCGCGTGCGGGGCGGCGGAGTATGTCGCCATCCCGCTGCACGACATGATCGCCGAGAGCGGGCTGGAAGTGATTCAGTTCCAGGCGTGCTATGAGGGGCGGTACTGGAACACCACCGGCATCGGCCGGCACGTCATCGTGGCGGGGATGATCCCGGAAATGGCGAAGCGGAAGATCGACGTGCTCGGCCACGGGGCGACCGGCCGCGGCAACGACCAGGTGCGGTTCCAGTTGTGCACCAACATGCTCGCCCCGGAGGTGAGCATCTACGCCCCGTGGCGGGATCCGGCGTTCCTGAACCGGTTCCGCGGGCGGACTGAGATGATCGACTACTGCAACCAGCACAAGCTGCCGATTACGGCCACGAAAGACGCCCCGTACAGCACGGATGCGAACCTGCTGGGGCTGACGCACGAAGCCGGCAAACTCGAACACCTGACGACTTCGCCGTGGTTCGTCACGCCCGGCATGGGGGTGAAACCGCAGGACGCCCCGGACAAGCCGGAGACGGTGACGGTGCGGTTCGAGAAGGGCCGGCCGGTGGCGATCAACGGCAAGGCCACCACCGCGTTCCAGGCGATCCAGCAGGCGAACGCCATCGGCGGCAAGCACGCCGTCGGCATCTGCACGCACTTGGTCGAGAACCGGTTCGTCGGCATCAAGAGCCGGGGCGTGTACGAAGCGCCGGGCATGGAACTGCTCGGCACCGCCTACGCCTACCTGCTGCAACTGGTGATCGACCGCCGGGCGCGGGAGCTGTTCGACCAACTGTCGCTGTTCGTGGCGAAGCAGATCTACCAGGGGTACGGGTTCGACCTGGCCACCCACATGGCCCGCGAAGCCATGAAGCCGGTGGTGAACATGGTGACGGGCACGGTAGCACTGACTCTGTACAAGGGGAACGCCACGTTCGAGAGTGCCGCCGACGTGCCGCACCAGATGTACTCGGAAGCGAACGCCAGCATGGAGGCCATCGGCGCCTTCGACCACGCCGACAGCGAGGGCTTCCTGCGGGTGTTGCAAGTGAGCGCCCGAGCGCTGGCGGCGAACGGGCAAGTTTCCGCGCCCGAGTGGGCACGGAGTCATTAGTCATTGGTCATCAGTAAAAGGGCAGCGGCCCGGTCATCCCGCAAGGGTGAACCGGGCCGCTGTTGTCTTCACTAATGACTACTGACTGATGACTAATGACTCCCATCACTTCTTCGGCAGCACGGCGATGTTCCCGGCCTCGTTCACGTACACCAGGTAGCCGGTGTGCCGGTCGCTGAACACTTCCACCCCGTACTTCTTGGCCTTGGCGAAGTCCCCTTCACCGCCCGGACGGGCCTTCAGGGTGAAGGCGTGCAGCCACACCAACTTCTGCCCGGTCTTGATGTCGGCGGGCGCGGGCACGGCGGCGATCGACCCCGACTCGCTGATGTAGATGAGCGTGCCGGTGTTCTCGTCCTTGAACACCTCAATGCCGATCTTCTGGGCGTTGGTAAACTCCAACTCGTCGAACTTCCGCACCTTCGCCTCCAGCCCGTACAGCGGCTTCGGCTTCTTCACGTCCTTCGTCTCGGGCGCCTTGTCCGGCACCGCCTTGGCGGTGGCGATCAGCCCGGCCTCGGTGACGTACACCATCCCGCCGGTGTTGCTGTCCTTGTACGCCTCGATGCCGTACGCCTTGGCCGCGTCGAACTTCTCCTCGCCCGGCTTCCGCACCTTCAGCTTCAGCCCGTACTGGAACTGTGGCTCTTTGCCGTCCCCGCCGGCGCCGGGGAAGAAGGCCAGCCCGCCGCGGTCGGACACGAACAGCACCTGCCCGGTGCTCACGCCCTTGAACACCTCCACCCCGAACAGGGTGGTCGTCTCGGTGAACTTCTCCTCGTCCGCGGTGCGGGCCTTGAACGACAGGCCGGTCACGTACCCGGACGTCTTGGACGGGGCGAACTCGCCGGCGGACACGGCCATCTGGCCGGCGGCGGTGACGGCCACCACCGAATCGACGGCCGGGTCTTTGAACAGTTCCACGCCCACCTTCAGGGCCTTCTCCCAGTCGGTCTCTTTGCCCTTCCGCACTTTCAGGTCGTGGGCGGCGGCCCACTCCGGCTTCACCACCGGCCCCTGGGCGACGGCGACGGAGGCACTCACGGCCAACAGCATTAGTCCTGCAAACCTCGCACGCATATCGCACCTCGTTCAGTCAGCGGAGTTCGGGCTAAGTTTCCCAGCCCGTCGGATTCAGTGGGAACGGCCCTGTTAGCTTAAATTAACACCGAAACGCAAGTGGCGCGAGAAAAACGCTGAAGTGCCCCCGCATTTCGCGCACAGACCGCTTGACCGCCGCCAAATCGCTCGGTATCAGCCGCCCGCTCACACACACTCTCCGCGCGCCATCGACGGGCGGGCGGCACCGCCGGGTCGGGGGACTTCGGCGGGGCCGTCGGGGGGTGTCAGCACACTGTTCGGTCTTCGACACGGAGGGGAAGGAGGCCATGGTGCTCCAGGCGAACAAATGGGGGTGGAAGGCGCTGGCGGCGAAAATGCTGCTCGCGCCGGTGTTGGCCGGAACGCTGGCGGTGCCGGCCTTCGCCCAACAGCCCGCGTCGAAGACGACGCCGGCCACGCAACAACAATCCCAGGACCCGACCGCGCTGCTCAAGCTCGGCCGGCAGGCACTGGGCGAAGGCAAGCTGGAGGCGGCCGCCGGGTACGCCCGGCAGGCCGACGCGGCCAACCCGTCGGGCAAGTGGGGGCTGATCGCTGACACCCCCGCCGCCCTGTTGAAAGACACGACCCTGGCCCGCCAGAAGGCGGACAAGGCGCTCGCCGCCCAACTCACCAAGGAAGCCCGCGACCTGGTGACCCGTGGCGGCAAGACGGACGCCGAGAAGCTGACCAATCTCGACGCCGCCGCCACCAAGCTGGACAAAGCGGTGACGCTCTCCGGCAAGGGCGACGTCTTCGACGGCATCAACGTGTTCGCCGACAAGCCGGACGCGCTGAAGAAGGAAGTGGACACCGCCCGCGCCGCCCTGCGGAAGGCGAATCCCGGCCTGGTGACGGCCGACGCCCGAGGCACCGCTCCAGACCTGCGGAAGCCGCTGCCCTCCGCTGGGGTGGGGAGTGGCGTCCGCCCGGCCAAATTCGAACTGGAACAGCCGACCGGCACCACCGTCCCCGGCAGCGTCACCGGGGCGAAGAAGGCGCAAGCGGCCGAGATGGTCGTCGCCGGCCGCAAGCTGATGGTCGAAGGCAAGCTGGCGGAGGCGCGGGCCAAGTTCGCCGACGCCTCGACGATGGGCGTGACGTTCGGGTTCAGCGAAGACAGCCCCGAGAAGGGGATGCAGGACGTGGCCGCCCGCGGCAAGGCGAAGGTAGACGGGCTGGTGGCCGCCGCCCGTGGGTTCAGCGAGAAGAAGGAGTGGACCAAGGCCGATCTGGCCCTGACCGACGCCATGTCGATGGCCGTCTCGCTCGACCTGTGGACCCGCGAGATCGACATCGAACTGGACGCCCTCAAGAAGGCGATGGTCCAGGTGAAGGCGGACGTGGCCAAGGCCACGCCGGGCGACATGCCCCTGCCGGCCCTGCCGAAGCTGGACGCCCCGAAGGGCATCGACCTGCCGAAAACGCCCGAGCTGCCCAAGACGGCCGACAAGCCGGTGGAAGTGGACCTGCCCGGCCTGGAACTGCCGGCCGAACCGAAGGCCGACAAGCCGACGTTGCCGGCGCTGCCGACCATGCCCGTCGTCAAGGCGGAGCCGAAGGCCGAAGTGAAGCCGGAAGTGAAAGCCGAAGATCCGATTGGGGTCGCGGCGAAGAAGAAGGCGGACGACGGGAAGAAGCTGCTCGACCAGGCGGCCGACCTGCTGAAGAAGGGCGAGCACGACATGGCCATGAAACTGGCCGTGCAGGTGCACAACGGCGAGTTCGGGCTGAAGGAAGACGCCCAGAAGCTGATGGTGGCGGTGGACACCGAGCGGAAGGTGGCCAAGACGAAAGAGTCGGTGCAGGCATTCGCGGCCGCGACGGAAGCGGTCGGCATGAAGCAGTACGCCTACGCCGACCGGCTGCTGGCGCAGATCGACGACAGCTCACTGCCGGCCGACAAGCAGGCCGAAGCGAAGAAGGTGCGTGAGACGGTGGCGGGCGAACTGGCAGCGGCGAAGGCGGCGGTCGCCCCGCAGGTGGAGCCGAGCAAGCCGGCCACGGGCTCGCTCATCCCGTCCACCCCGGCCACCGGGGCCATCGACCAGGCCAAATCGGCCGTCGAGGTGGAAGCCCAGCAACTGCGGTCTGAGAGCCTGCAAGTGCAGGCCCGGGCGCTCAAGCTGTTCGAGCAGGGCGACACCGACCAAGCCGTGCAACTGCTGGCCGACCTGGCCACGAAGGTGAAGGCGAGCAAGCTCACCCCGGCCCGCCAGAAGACGATTCTGGAGCCGATCGAGGCCAAGCTGGACAACTTCCGCCTCATCAAGCGGCAGGTGGACCTGTACACGAAGGACGTGAAGGAGAAGAAGGACCGCATCGAGGGGCGGCTGGCCAAGGCGAGTGCCGAACAGCAGCGGCAGGATGAGATCGCCAAGCGGGTGGGCGACATCCGCGAGCTGATGGACAAGAAGAACTTCGCCGACGCCGAGAAGCTGGCCCTGCAAGCCAAGCAGCTCGACCCGGACAACCCGACGCTGAACCTGATCTACGACCTGGCCAAGCGGAACCGGCGGATGGACGACGCCAACCGCCTGAAGGCGAACAACGAGGGGGCGACCCTCGACATTCTGAACCAGGCGGACGACTACGGCACCAACGTGCCGCTCAACGGCGACCCCATCCGGCTGAGCATGACGCGGGCGCTCCAGACCCGCGGGCGGCCGAGTGGTGACGAAACGTACACGCGACCGCGGACGGCCGTCGAGCGCGAGATCGAGATGAAGCTGGACCGGCCGATGAAGGTGAACTTCAAGCAGGCCAGCCTGCGGGAAGTGATCGACAAGTTCGCCGAGACGGCCCAGATGAACGTGTCGGTGGACGAGCCGGCCATCGCCACCGCCGGCATGGAACTGGACAAGGTGATGGTGTCGGAGAACATCGTCCAGCCGATCTCGATGCGGAGCATCATGCAGGTGATCCTGGAGAAGAACCAGCTCCAGTACCTGGTCGAGAACGACATGGTGGTGGTGACGACGCTGAAGAAGGCGAAGGGGCGGATGTACACGAAGGTGTTCAGCGTGACCGAACTGGTGACGCCGATCCCCGACTTCGCCATCCCCGAGTCGCAGTCGCTGGAAAAGACGCTGCAGCGGGTGGCCACCCCGACGCAGCCGTGGGTGGACGCGGCGGCGGTGGCCAAGACCGCCTTCGGCAGCGGCGGCCAACTGGTGAGCGGCGGGGCCGGGTTCATGCCGCAAGGCGGGCTGAACGGCGGCACCCTGCAGAACACGCCGAACGGCCCGCAGAACCACGTGGTGGGCGCGAGCACGACCGTCGCGCCGGGCAAGGCCAACCACAGCGAGCAGTTGATGAAGCTGGTGAAGGGCATGGTCCGCCCGCACACCTGGGACGAACAGGGCGGGGCCGGCCGGCTGGCGTACTACGACATCGGCGGGGCGCTGGTGGTGAACCAGACGGCCGATGTGATTTCGGAAGTGAACAACCTGCTGGAATCGCTCCGCCGGTTGCAAGACCTGAGCGTGTCCGTGGAAGTGCGGCTGATCTCGCTGTCGGAAGCCTTCTTCGAGCGGATCGGCGTGGACTTCCAGATGAACCTGAAGACGAACGGGCGAACGCAGTCGTTCGAGCCGTCCCTGACGACCGGGGCGTTCCGCCCGGCCCCGTTCATCAACGACATCAGCTCGAAGGGCGTGGTGACCGGGTGGAACCCGAACCAGGGCGGGTTCACCCCGGACCTGGACGTGCCCATCCGCCCGAACAGCTACGGGTTCTCCGCCCCGCCGTTCGGCAACTACCCCGGCAACGGGAACGGCGGGCTGAACCTGGGTCTGGCCTTCCTGAACGACATCCAGGTGTTCATGTTCCTGGAAGCGGCGGCCGGCGACCGGCGGTCGAACATCATGCAGGCCCCGAAGATCACCTGCTTCAACGGCCAGTTCGCCACGGTGAGCGTGACCACGCAGCAGTTCTTCGTGCTGGGGCTGCAAGTGTTCAACGTGGGCGGGCAGTTCGTGTACATGCCGCAGAACACGGCCGTGCCGCTGGGAGTGACCTTGGGCGTGCAGCCGGTGGTGTCGTCGGATCGCCGGTTCGTGCGGCTCACCCTGCCGCTCCAGTTCACCGACCAGGTGCCGGACGCCACCGTGCCGCTCTTCCCGGTGACGGCGTTCATCACCCCGGTGTTCGAAGGCGGCAGCCAGGGCACCCCGATCCCGTTCACCCAGTTCTTCCAGCAGCCCAGCTTCACCACCATCAGCGTGAACACCACGGTGGTGGTGCCCGACGGCGGGACGGTGGTGCTCGGCGGGCTGAAGACGATGAGCGAAGGGCGGAACGAGTTCGGGCCGCCGGTGCTGTCGCAGGTGCCGTACCTGAACCGGCTGTTCAAGAACACCGGCGTCGGCCGGGACACCCGCCACCTGATGCTCATGGTCACCCCGCGGATCATCATCACCTCCGAGGAGGAGGCGCTGGCGACCGGGACGGGCGTCGGCCTGGGCACGGGCAA
>JANNDF010000327.1:0-4166 GCA_031387445.1 Planctomycetia bacterium | reverse complement strand
TCGGCCAGGAACACCGTGCCCATGCCCCCCTGGCCGATCGGGCGGAGGATCTTGTACGGCCCGAGGAAGAACCCGCGGTACTTGCCCGCCTGGAGCATCTGCACGTGGTAGCGGGTCAGCAGCCCGGCCTTCTGCAGTCCGTCGGCGACCGCCTGCTGGTCCTCCCGGTCGGCCGGCTCGGGGAACAGGCGATTCACCTGTTCGTCCGTCACCAGCCGGCTTTTGAGGGCGCGCTCGAGGAACGACAGTTGGGCAGTCGGGGCGGCCATGCGGACACCAGCCGGGGGAGGCACCGAGAAAGGGGCACAACACCTTAGAACGGGAACGTTCCGCTGTCGGACGAATTCGACCTGAGGCGATTCGGTGGCCGGTACGGGCCGGTGACACCATACGAATGTCGAGGAACCGGACGGGGTGTGAGTGAGAGACTTGAGCGCGTCGAGCGCCGAGCCGCCCGATTCACCGACACCCGGCCGACATCGGAGTGGACCTGCGAATTCGACCGCCCGCGGACAACCCACCCTTGCCCGCTTGTCGGTCGCCGTTATCATGACCGATCTGTCGGGGCCGGAGCGGTCCCGGATCGCACCATAACCTCAACACCACCCCGACATGTCCATCGACAAGAGCCTGAAGCGGAAGGTGGGCGGCACCCGCAACCGGTGCGTCCTCACCCGCGTCGAACGCATCCTGAAGATGCAAGAGCAGGGCCGGTTCAAAGACGGGCAAAGCCCGTTCGGCCTACCCAAGACCCGCGTACAGAAGATCGCCCTGAAGAAGAAGGCGAAGAAGGAAGAAGGCGAAGGCGACGCGGCCGCGGCGGACACGAAGAAGAAGTAACCGAGAGCGGTCAGCTTTCAGCTCACAGCCAGAAAAATATGCTAACACCGCCGGAGGTATCCTCCGGCGGTGTTCTCGTTCCACTATCGCGGTGGTTTCGGTCCGGCTGACCGCTGACCGCTGACCGCTGAGAGCATTCCCGATGGCTACCGTCCACCTCGCGCTCGGCAGCAACCTGGGCGACCGCCGGGCGAACCTGGACGCCGCCGTGCGGCGGCTGCGAGCCGAGCCGGACGTGCGGCTGCTGAACGTGTCGGCCTACTACGAGTCGCCGCCGGCCGGCGACTCGTACCAGGGGCAGGCCCCGTTCCTGAACGCCGCCGCCGCCATCGCCACCGACCTCGCCCCCCTACCCCTGTTGCGGCTGTTGCTCACCATCGAGCACGACCTCGGCCGCGACCGGCTCGCCCGCAACGCCCCCCGCACGGTGGACCTCGACCTGCTGATGTACGAGGGGCTGGCGCTCGACGAAGAAACGCTCCACATCCCCCACCCGCGGATGCACGAGCGGGCGTTCGTCCTCAAGCCGCTCGCCGAGATCGCCGACGACGCCGTTCATCCGCGGTCCGGCCGTACCGTCCGCGAACTGCTCGACGGTCTGCCGCCCGAGGCCGTCGCCGCCGTCACCGTGGCTCACCCGCAACAGCCGCTCCGCAAGCGCGACCTGCTCGGCCTCCGCACGCTCGTGACGGGCAGCACGTCGGGCATCGGGCGGGCCATCGCCGAAGGGTTCGCCGACGCCGGGGCGAGCGTGATCGTTCACGGGCGGGACGCGGAGAAGGCGGCCGACGTGGTCAAGCACCTGCACCGCTACAGCGTGCCGGTGACGACCGCCCTGGCGGACATGAAGACCCCGGCCGAGGTGGACCGGCTGGCCGAGAGCAGTTGGGGCGGCGGGCTGGACGTGCTGGTGTGCAACGCCGGGGCCGACACACTCACCGGCGACGCGACCAAGTGGTCGTTCGACCAGAAGTTGCAGGAACTGCTGGCGGTGGACCTGACGGCGACGATGCGGCTCAGCCGGGCGGTCGGGGCGAAGATGAAGCAGCGGGGCCGCGGGGTGATCCTGACCATCGGCTGGGACCAGGCGGAGACAGGCTTCGACGGCGACAGCGGGCAGTTGTTCGCGGCGGTGAAGGGGGCTGTCATGTGCTTCACCCGCAGCCTGGCGGTGAGCCTGGCCCCGCAGGTGCGGGTGAACTGCATCGCGCCGGGGTGGGTGCGAACCGCCTGGGGCGAGAACGCCTCGCACGAGTGGCAGGAGCGGGTACGGGAGGAGACGCCGATGGGCGTGTGGGGGCTGCCCGAAGACGTGGCAAGCGCGGCCGTGTGGCTGGCCGGCCCGACGGCCAAGTTCGTCACCGGCCAGACCGTCCGCGTGAACGGCGGCGTCGTGCGGGGGTAAACTACACCGGACGACCCGGAGGGCGACCGATGGCAGACCTGATCCGAAGCCCATTCCCCGGCATGGACCCGTACCTCGAAGCTCATCCCGGTGACGTGATTGCCGCCCTCACGGTCTACGTCGCCGACACACTCAATCCTCTTCTCGCTCCCGACTTGGTGGCACGAATCCGGGTTCTACCCAACCGCCGCCGATTGGTTCGCATCATTCCAATCACGGGCGAAGAATCGCCGATTTCCATCATCACGTTCCGTCACCCGGACGACGGGCTGTCTTGCACATTCAACATGGCCGGCGTCGAGTGGCAGGGGAGTAACCCGGCACCGGCTTGCGTCATCAACCTGTTCCGGTATGGGCTGGAAAACACAGACCATCCGTATTGCTGCCTCCTCATCGGGCGAGGGGAAGCCGAAATGGTGTCATTTCCCCTCCGGGAACGTCTCCCCGAAATCCGCGTCCCGCTCCGCCGGGGTGATCCCGACGCCGTGCTTGAACTACAACCGCTGGTCGATCGGGCGTACTACTTCGGCGCGTATCATCGCTCGACCCGCTACACCCGCGACCCGCACCCGCCGCTCACCGGCGACGACGCACGCTGGGCGGACGAGTTGCTGAAAGCAGCCGGCAAACGGTGACTTCACTTCCTCACCGCGTCGTACACCGCCCGCAGTGGCACGTCCTTCTCCCGGGCGATGCGGGCGCAGTCGTCGTACTCCGGCGTCACGATCTCCACCCCGTCTCGCCAGCCCTTCTTCGCCTTCACCGGGCCGAACGGCGTGTCCACCACCACCGCCTCGCGGTGCAGCTTGCTGCGAGTGGCCGTGTGCCGGCGGATGCCGAACGTCCCCGTCTCGCGGAAGAGGATCGCTTCGCACGCCTCCACCACATCCGGCGACGCAATCACGCTCAGCAGCACGCCCGGTCGGTTCTTCTTCATCTGAATGGGGGTCGTGAACACGTCGAGCGCACCGGCCGCGAACAGCCGCTCGGTGGTGAACCCGATCACCTCCGGCGTGCAGTCGTCGAGGTTGGTTTCGAGTACGACGACGGTGTCGGAAGCACCCCCGGCAGGACTGCCGGGGTTCGCCGTGCCCACCAGCAGCCGCAGGATGTTCGGGTGTTCGAGGAAGTCTTTCGTGCCAGCTCCGGTGCCGACGCGATGGACGGTCATCGCCGGCGTGTCGGTGAAGCCGCTCACCACGGTCGTCAGGATGGCCACCCCCGTGGGAGTGGCCAGTTCGCCCTTCGCCGTGAACTTGGAGAGCGGCACGCCCTTGAGCAACTCCAGCGTGCCGGGCGTGGGCACCGGCATGATGCCGTGGGCACACTTCACCGTCCCGCTGCCGGTCGGCACGCTGCTACTGCTAAACGCATCGACGCCCAGCAAATCCAGGCCGACGGCCGCACCCAGGATGTCGGCGATGCTGTCGAGCGCCCCGACCTCGTGGAAGTGGACGCGCTCGAGCGGCATGCCGTGGGCGGCGGCCTCGGCGTGGGCCAGCTTGGTGAAGATGGCGGTGGCGAGGGCACGTTGCTTGTCCGTCAGTGCGCTCGCGGCGATGATCTTCTGCACGTCGGGCAGGAATCGATAGTCCTCCTCGTCGGTCGCGTGGATGGTGGCCTTCGTGGCGCGGAACCCACACCTCTTCACCGTTTCGACTTCCAGCGTGATCGGTAATGCGAGCGACGCCAACGCCGCACGGATGGCGTCGGCCGACACCCCGGCGTCGATCACCGCCCCGAGCACCATGTCCCCGCTGATCCCGCTGAAGCAGTCGAAGTGTGCGACGCGCATTTGGAATCTCAACAGGAAGGACACGGATGACACGGAGGAAGCAGGGATGAAGAGGATCAGAAGGAATGAATTGTTCTGATCCTCTTCATCCCTGCTTCCTCCGTGTCATCCGTGTCCCGATTTTTG
>JANNDF010000288.1:0-3745 GCA_031387445.1 Planctomycetia bacterium | reverse complement strand
GATCGCGGGCGAGCGGTACCGGAACCGCCGTCGCGGTCACACGCTGATGATGAAGAACGTGGCCGGACTGCACAACCGCATGTTCGGGTGAGCCACCCGCGGGAGGGGAGACGTCCACCTGCACCGCCCTACCGCGTATCGGGCAGCGACTCTAATCAGCTTCACCCGCCAATTGACCACCAGTCTCACGTTCACCCAGCACTCGATCCACTCCCGCGACTTGCGATGCTGCCCGACCACTTGAATGCTCGTGTTCCGCCAACGCTCCTGGTCAAGCACGGCGTACCAGTTCGACCAGCCGGAGAGGAACACTTTCGCGTTGGGTCGGAAAAGGCGAGTCCCGTGGAGTGGTGATTCACCTTCAACGGCCAAGCGTTCAGTCACGATGTTGCCGACCGCACACCAGACAGGCGGGTCGAGACGTGCCAGCCAGTACGGGTGACATTGGGCTCGCGCTTCACGCTCTCGCCGTTCCAGTTCTGAACGTCGCGGATCACACGCCGGAAGTTGCCGTAACTCCACTTGCAGCCGAACGAACTCGCCGCGAGGGTCGTTCTGTTCGTCCAGCCAATCGGCGTACACCAACCGCACGAGGTTGTCGTCCGGTGAGGTGCTGATCGCCTGGAGGAAATGTTCTTCGTCCATCACGCTTCCGGTCGTCACGACAACGGTTCTCGGGATGCGTATCACACCCCGTCCACAGGCAGGAACGCCAGCAACTCGTCGAACGTGTACGGGCAATCGGCGGGGAACGTCGCAGAGGGCAGGCCGGTTTCCGCCGCCGCCCGTTCCACCGCTTTTTCGTACGCCTTCGCCAGCACGTCATCGGCGTGCCTCCGCAACACCCCTCCGTCCGCTGCCCCCTCCAGTTCCATCCGCTGCTCGAAGATCGTCGCCTGCCAACTGGCGGAGCGGCGTTCCGGCTGGTGCGTCCACTTCAGTACGTGGGCCAGCAGCACCACCAGTCGGCTGTACACCTCGCGGCGGTCGCGCTTGGCCATGTCGTGCAGGTACTCCCGCAGGTTGGAGTAATCGAGTTCGGCGAGCGCGCCGGCGTCGATCAGGTCGGTCATACACTCCAGCCACGCCGTTTCGTCCTCGACGTACAGTTCGGCCAGCGGTTGTCCGGTTCGTAGTACCACGCCCGTCCCTCCACGGTGATGTCGCAATTCTACCTTACTCCTTCGCCTTCTTCGCCGACTCGCGATCCGCCTTCAACCGCTCGGCGATCTCCGGGGTGAGGATCTGGCACATCACGCGGACGGTGTACTGCGGGTTGTTGCGGTCGTCGCCGAACCCGCCGTCGCTGTCGTGCAGGCACACCGGCCGGTCTTCGGGCAGCGGGTTGGTGAAGCCGCCGGCCCCGTTCTCCCAACTCGATCCCGTCGGCTTGCCGAAGGCGATCCTCCGCTCGCCGCTGTAAGTCCGCCCTTTCGTCGCGGTGACGCTGCCTTCCCCGCCGCCGAAGGCGTTCCGCAACGTGGCGGCCGTCGAGGCGAAGGGCGAGTCGGGGTCGGGCGTCGTCTGCGTCTGGCCCACCCGCCACACCTCGTCCCCCTTCTTGTCCCGCTCGCCCCGCGTCCAGACCCACCGCCCGGCGGTGCCCGGCCCCTGGACTTCGCGTGCCGCGTCCACCGGGTCGAGTTCCCACGGTTCCACCCGCAGCACCTCCGGGGGCAGCCCCGGCCGGGTCACTTCCACCCAGAAGTCCATTGGGGCACCGGTGTACCGGTACACGGTTGCCCTCTGGCCGGCGGTGTAGAACATCTCCTCCGCCGCACCGTCGCGGCTCACCCGCACGCCGGGCGGCGGGGAGTCTGCCGTCGTCGGCGCGTACCGTGGGATGCACGCCCCGACCCACACGCCGACCGACAGTACCGCCGTCAGGATGGCCGAGCGCACCGGGTTCCGCCTCACCAGCTTCCAGGTGCGGCGGAGAAAGCCGACCGGACGGGCGGCGACCGGGAATCCGCCCAGGTAGGCGCGCAGGTCGGCGGCCAGGGCGTCGGCCGTGCGGTAGCGGTCGGCCGGGTCGCGTTGCAAGCACTTCAGGCAGATGGTTTCCAGGTCGCGGGCCACTTTGCGGTTCAGCTTCCGCGGCGACTCGGGGGTGTCGTGAACGACTGCGTGCAGGGTGGCGGCGACGGTGTCGCGGCGGAACGGCGGTCGGCCGACCAGCAGTTCGTACAGGATCGCCCCGAGTGCCCACACGTCGGCCGGGGTGCCCACCTTCTTGCCGTCGCCCGCCGCCTGCTCCGGACTCATGTAGCTGGGTGTGCCCATGATCGCCCCGGCGACGGTCAGTTCAGATTGCCCGATGCGGGCCAGTCCGAAGTCGGTGACCTTCGGCTCGCCGGTTTCGGTGACCAGCACGTTGGCCGGTTTCAGGTCGCGGTGAAGAACCCCTTTCGCGTGGGCGGCGTGAACGGCATCGGCAAGTGTGGCCACCAGTGCCGCGGCTTCGCGGGGGGAATACGGTTTCGCCTCGATGCGGTGAGCGAGCGTGCCGCCGGAGACGTATTCGAGGGCGATGTAGCGAGCAACTCCGACGTGGCCGAACTCGAACAGTTGCACGACACCGGGGTGCTGGATGGAGGCGACGGCTTCGGCTTCGATCTGGAACCGCGCCTCGGCGGTCGGGCTGGCGTCCGACCCGCCGTGCATCAGTTTCAGCGCGACCGTGCGGTTCACCGCCGTCTGGGTGGCCTTGTACACCACCCCCATGCCGCCCTGACCGATGCCGCCCAGCACCTCGTATCCCGGCACCACCGGAAACGACGACGCCCCCGCCGGTGTGTCCGGCACGGCGACCGTTTCGGCGGGATCGGCGGCGGCGGTGCGGGTGGTGTCATCGTCGGCCGACATGGTGTTCCCCTTTTCCCACCCCGGCGACCGAGCAGAGCTGAACCGGACACGCGGGGCGAAGTGGTGCCGCCGGCCGGGTGAGAGTATTGTGACACCACCGGCGGGGAAGTACACGTGACCGACTTACAAGACCATCCGGAATATCGCCAGTTGGTGAACGCCGTGCGGGCGGCCCCGGACGATGACCTGCCGCGGTTGGTTCTGGCCGACTGGCTCGAAGAACACGACGCGCCCGACTGGGCCGAGTTCATCCGCGCTCACTGCGAGGCGGAGCGTCACCCGCACGCCGCCCGCATCTGGGCCGACACGTTCACCGACGCCGACGCGGTCAACCCCAATTGGCAGGCGGCGCTCACCTGCGCCCGCCTGGTGCGGGAACTGTGGCCGAAGGTGGCGTACACCCTCTGTGGCGACTGGGATGAGCGGTTGAACCCCCGAATGGAAGCGAACGGGCGCTGCGTGGTGGTCCACCCTCACCGCGCGTTCCGCCAGTCCTTCGAAGTGCATCGCGGGTTCGTCGAACGGGTGGGGGTGACCACCGCTCGCTGGCTCGGCGAAGGGCACCACGATCCCATCGGGCCGGAAATCGTCGCCCGTCAGCCGGTGCGGGAGGTGCTGCTCCGGGATCGAGAGTTCCCCCATCACACGAATGGCGCGGGCTGGTGGATGGCGATGGAAGAGGACGATAATGCCCCGGAAAACCGGCACATGTTGCCGTGGTGTATCGCCCGACGGTTGAGGGGATCGGAGAGGCATGACCGCATCGAAGTGGTCCAGGGGGCACTTCACCAGTGGCTTTTCCACGACCGCGCACCCGCGACGGACGCCCTGTCCGCCGCGGCCATCGAGTGGGCATTGGAGGAGGCCGGGCGGTAGGTCG
>JANNDF010000768.1:0-7281 GCA_031387445.1 Planctomycetia bacterium | reverse complement strand
CCACTTTGACGACCACCTCGCCGCGGCCCGCGCGGTCCCGCCGGCCCCGGTAGGTGTACGTCACCACCTCCTTCACCGTTCCGACGACCGCACCGCGCGGGTCGGCCAGCAGTTGCTCAGGTCGCAGCTTGAACGTGTGCGTCAGGCTGTCCGTCCAGGTGTCGCCGGCGTTCACCTTCTTGCCGGGCAGCTTGACCAGCGACTCGGTCGCGGTCGCCGCCCACTGCTGGGCGAGTCGGGTGGCCGTGTCCTTCTTCGCCCCGTCCAGGTTGGCCGGCAGGCCCAGTTGGGTGACGGTCGATCCGCCCGCCCGCCCGTCGCGGGCGACCGACACCAGACCGGACCACTTGGTGATCGCCTCCTTCGCGTCGTGCAAGTCTTTCGGCAGTGCCGGCGGTTCGCCCGGCAGTTGGTACTCCAGTTTGGCGTCGTCGCCGGTCATCACCAGGTCGAGTTGGGCGTGTGTGGCCGCCGTCTTCCCCCGCTCCACCTGCTCGTTCGCCTTCAGCGTCTGAGACACGGTCCAGCGGGCGAACGTTTCCACCCCGCCCTTCTCCTGCCGCTCGTTCACGGTCAACTGGTGGCTGACGATCAAGGTGGACTCGGTGCCGACGGGGAACTTGGGGGTCAGGTCGGCGATCACCCGTTCGACCGGGATGTCGTTCATGGGCAGCGGGTTGCCGGCCAGGTACTGTTTGGTGGTGAGCGTGTTGGCGTAGTACGCCTGTGCCCAGTACACCCGCCCGTCGGTGTCGTTGGGGAAATCGATCTCGCCCGTCGCCACCTTTTTCGCCTTGTCGTAGGTGAGCGGTACCTCACGGTAGCCGACGTCCCCGCCCGCTTCCGTGTGCGAGTCGCCGGCCGGCCGCGGCTTCCCCTTCTCACCCACCCACACGCCCACGCCCACGCTCTTCAGCCGCCCCATGGCGTCGGCGCACCGCACCGTCACCGGGTACACCACGCGGTCGCCCTTCACATACCCCTGACCGATGACCGCTTCCGCCGCCCGCCCGGCGAGCAGCCCGCCGACGTACTCCACCGGCACGGCGTACGCGATGTTCGTCATCTGCCCGCGGTGGTCGTGGTCCACCCGCACAGCCACCCCGATCACGTTCCCATCCAGGTCGCACACCGGCCCGCCGGAGTTGCCGTGAACGACGCCGCCCTGAATTTGCACCGCGTTCAGGTTGCCGCCGTCGGCGGTGCGGAAGGCCGAAATGGCACTGGTGGTGACGGTCACGTTCGGCGGGTCGGTGCTACGGTTCCGCTCCGCCAGCCGCCGCCCGCCGGGGAAGCCGAGGCAGACGAGTTTGTCCAGTTCGCGCATCTTCGCCGCCGGGCGGGTGGGCAGCGGGGCCGGCAGGTCCGGCTCGTTAATGATCTGGAGGACGGCCAGGTCCATGTCGCGGTCCACCGCCAGCACCTTCACCTTCTGCCCCTCGAACTGCTTCTGCTGGCCCTTCACCCCGGACTCGGTGAAGACGGTGATCTTCGCCGGCTCCTTCGCGCCGGGGTAGAGCATGCCGAGGACGTGCGCGTTGGTGACGATCAGCCCCGGCTCGCCACCGAACCAGCCCGACCCGGTGCCGCCCCCGCCCATGCCGTCGTCCACCTCGATGTACACCGTGCTCCGCTTCAACTTGGCCAGCGCCTCGTCCGAGATGCGGTCGCGGTTCACCGGCTGAACGGGGGGGGCCGGCGGCTTGGGCGTGGTGGCGGGCGGCTTCGGCGTGGTCGCCGGGGGGGGCGTCGGCCGCGTCTCGGTGGGAACCGGCCGGGTGGCGGGGGTGGTCGGCGGCGGGGCCGGTTCGGTCGGCTTGGGCGCTTCCCCAGGCGCGGTGTACGGGATCGGAACCCAGACCGGCGTGGTGTCGGTGGCGAGCGCCGAGTCGGGCTGTTTGGTCAACATCACGACCACCACTGCCCCCCCACCGATCACCCCCAGTCCGACGACCAACGCCAGCACGATGGGCATCACCGACTTCTTCTTCCGCGGGCGGTATTCCTCGTCGCCGTCCTCCCCGCGACGAGCCTTCGCCAGCGGTGCGTCCTCGTCACCCGCCGCTGTACGAGTCACAGGCTTCTTCGCCAGGCGGTCGTCCGCGTCCTCGTCCTCCGCCGGCTTCCGTCTGCGGTTGGTGGCCGGTGCGGGTTCGCCGCCATCGTCCGCGGGGCGGCGGGCGGGGACCGGCGGTGGCGACTTCGCCCCCAGCACCCGCTTGGGCGGAGCCGACGTGGGCGGACTCGGCTCGTCGGCCATCACCTCCACGTCGATCAGTTCGTCATCCGCGTCCTCGTCCGCCATCACTTGCACGTCGATCCCTTCGTCCGCGTCGTCTTCGATCACGTCCAGGTCGATCCCTACCGGTTCGGCCGGCGGAGGGAGCGGGGCAACGGCGGGGATGGCACGGGCCACCTTCACCGCCGAAACCGGCGTGGCGACCGCTGGTGGTGGAGCGAGCGGGGGCAACGAAGCGGCCTTCATCACCGCCGAGGCGGCGGGCACCACTTTCACCGACCCCTTGCAGGCGGTGCATTTGATCGACTTGCCGAGCAGTTGGTCCGGGACGTTGGGCAGCGTGGCGGAGCAGGCGGGGCAAACCACGGTCACGGGCATGGGCGAACTACCGGGTGGGGTGCGTGTGGAGGCAGATTGAGGATAGCAGAGAGGCGAAAGCGGGGGAACGCCCATCCCAACGGCGGCGGGGCGTGTCGCGTTGGTGGCACACCGACTCACCGCCCGCGTTCCGGGATCGGCGCCGCGACGTACACCATGTCCGGGGTGCTGAGGCGGTGGTTCACCCGCACGCCGCCGCTGTCCACACGATCCGGCCCGATGCTCCACACGACCGGCCGACCGGGCGGCACCGACATTTGCCATCGGGCTTCCTGCCCGCTCACAGATGGCAGAGTGATCCGGCCGTCCGTGTCCGCCGCTGCCATGCCGCCGGCCAACTCGGCCAACCCGCGGCCCATCTCGGTGAGCGGAACGGGGGTGGCCGGCGGCATCGTCCGCGTTTCCACATCAACCTCTTCGCCGACGGACAGGCGGTAGCGGAGGGGCATCTTGTCGAACGGGTCGAGCGGCACGGCCGGCAGGTACTCGGGCACCAGTGCCGACAAAGTGACCGGCGGCTGACCGTGTTTCAACTCGTACCGGCGGATGGCGACGAGCACGCGGGCGGCCCGGCGGGCAGCCAGCACCGTCCCTTCGGCCTGCTCCAACCCGCCGCGCAACAAGTACCAGCCCGACTGCAGGTGCGGGATGCGGCTGATGGCCGGCAGGCCGTCGAACGGCGACGCCTCTCCCCCCCACCCGTACCCGGCCTTGTTGCCGGCCGCGATCAGCCGCTCGTGCCGCTCCTCCTCCCACGGCAGCCGCCAGGCCACGCCCACCAGGTCGGCTTCGATGCTCATTCGCGAGCGGGCGTCTTCGCTCCGGTCGGCGGACCCCCACTGCCGCTGGAGCACTTCGCCCGACTGACGGAATGTGTTCCGCAGCACCACCTGATCGGCCAGGCGGATGTCAGCCACGTCGTTGCCGCAGGCGGCGTCGTGTTCGGACAGGAGCGCCGCCACCTTCGTCAGCAGGTCGTCCCGCCCGTGCAGCCGCTCCAACCACCGCTCCAGTCCTTGCACCGCCCGCCGCTCCATCCGCCGGCCCGCCGCCGCACTCCCCTGCACGCTCTTGTTCCGCACGTTCCGACTCAGGTTCAGCACCAGGGCGAAGTCGGCCACGAACCGCTCCGGGTCGCCGTCGTGCTGGGCTTTCAGGCCGCGAACAAGCAAGAGCGCGTCGGCCCCGGTGAGGGCGTGCAGGTGCCGGAGGGGGGTGTTGAGCGTGAGTTCGCGGGCGTCTTCGACGGTGCCCAGCGGCAGGATCGCCGCCGCTTCGACCGACTCGTCCCAGCGGGTGCTGAACGAGCCAGCCAGCAGGCGGTCGTTCGCCTCGTTCGGCTGCCAGCCATGCTCGAGGGACGTGTCGAGCAGCGTGGCGAGCGGCTTCGGCAGGCGGTCGAGGGGATCGTTCACCTGGGTGGGGTTGGTCGGCGTGCCCACCTGCTTGCGGGCGAGTTGCTCGTTCAGCACGCCGCGGCCGTACACCGCTTCGTGGAGAAGTGTGCCGGCGCGGCGGTACTCCTGGCCGGCGAGGTTCGTCTCGAACGGCGGGATCTGTTCCCTCTCGAACACCTTTTCGGCCCCGCGGGACGGGTCGTCCGGGATTTCCACGACGCGGAACGTCAACCCGGCGGCGGTGACCGCGACGAGCAGCCCGCCACCGGCCGCCAGCCGGCCGAGCGCGCGACCCGTACCCACCCGGTCGGCCACGCACGACCAGACCAGCGCACGGGCGGTGAGCATCACGGGCAGCAGCGGCAGCCACACCTGCCACGCCCACAGTCCGCCACCCAACAGCGACGGCAGCCAGACGGCCGCCGCCACCGCCGCCACCATCAGCGCCACCGACGACGCCACCACCGCCTTGCGGAACAGCATGCCGACCAGATGCCCGAACGCGAACCCGTAGGCCGGCCAGAGGAGCACGAACGTGACCACCGGGAAGTCGTACCCGCTCATCAGGAACGACGGGCTGGCGTCCCAGTCGCGGCGGGTCACCCAAGCCTTCACCGCCACCGGGACCAGCATCACGAGTGACACCAGCAGGCACGCACCCGCCCCGACCAGCACCTTCGACCACCAGAGGTGACCGGCCGGCAGCCGCCGCTCGAGCCAGAACCGCTTCGCCCCGGACGACTGCTCGTCGTACCAGCCGAGCACCCCGACTAGCAACGACAGGAACAGGCTGACCGGCGGCCACACGGCTACGAACGGCACCGCCGGGGCGAGCATCGACAGCCCGCTGACCAGCCCGACGGTCGTCAGTACCAGGGTGAACTTCCGCTGCTGCCGGATGTTCATCCAGACCGCGGCGCGGGCACCGGCGGTGAACCGGCCGAGCGGGGCGAACAGGCTCGCCCGCGGCAGACGCGGCTTGCCCGCGGCCTTCCCCTGAACCGCCCGCCGGTGCCGGTCCCGATCGGGGGCGGTGTACAGGCGGTGCGACACCCAGCCGGGCAGGGCGAGCAGCGAGAACAGCACCCCGGCCCCGATGGACAGTTCGCGGGCGAGGGAGTTGGTGAACGGGAGTACGGTCGCGAGGAGCCGAGCAACCAAGGCGAAGAGGGCGTAGATCACCGGCCCGACCACCACCGACGCCAGGATCATCAGCACCACGCCCAGCCCGGCCGCTGCGAGCGAACTGCGGGAGAGGACCGACCCGACCGACGCCCAGCCGAACGTGGCCAGCGCCAGCGACGGCAGCCCGATCGCCCACAGGCCCAGGTACTCCGCCCGCCCGAGCAGCCCGACCGCGGCCGACGCCGCGAACAGCACGGCCGTCACCCCCAGCACGAGGGCCGACCCGGCCAGCATCTTGCCCGCCCACACCCCCCCTCGCCGTACCGGCAGCATCGCCAGGTACACGCTCGTGCCGTTCTCCTTCTCGGCCGCGAACAGCGTCCCGCCGACCACCGACCCGGCGGTCATGGTGAGCATCACCACCGCCAGGAAGCCCGGATTGGTGAGGGCCGTTCGGCTGTCCAGGCCGTCGGGATTGCTCGGGTTCAAAATGCCCAGAGCGACGAGCACCGCCAGGCCGAGGACGGCCAGCGCCCCGACGATCACCCCCTGCTCGCGGGCCTCTTTCCACAGCAGTGCGCGGATCACAGTCGCACCTCCCGCCGTTCGGCGACCCCGTTCCGCTGGGTAAAGGTAGCGGTGTCCGCCTGCGGCGGGCGGGTGAGAGCGGCGTACACGTCTTCCAGGTTCACCGCCGACTCCTCGTAGTCGTGGATGTCGGGGTGAACGCGAAGGGCGTCGAGCGCCAGCGGGTCGGCGTCCATGAGGACGTGTTGAACCGACCGGCCGACGCGGGCGCTCTCGCACACCGTCCCGATGGTCCGCACGTCCGGCGGGGCCGACTCGTACCGGAAGCTGACCCGCCGGAACCGCCCGCGGAGAGCGTCCAGCGTACCGGCGTGCGTCACCTTCCCGCCCAGCACGACCGCGGCGTGGCTGGCGAACCGCTCCAACTCGCTGATGCTGTGGCTCGAAATCAGGATCGTCCGCCCTTCGGCGGCAAGGTCCACCAGGTTCGCCAGGAACTCGCGGCGGGTGTGCAAGTCCAGCCCGGATGTCGGCTCGTCGAGCAGGAGCACCTCCGGGTCGGCGGCCAGGGCCAGTGCCAGCCCCACACGGGCGTACCCGCCCTTACTGAAGTCCTTGATCTTCTTGCCCGGATCGAGGCTCAACTTGCCGGCCCAGTCGAGGAAGCGGTCGCGGAAGCCGGGGCGGTGGAAGGCCCCAGTGAACCAGCCGATTTCGGACACGGTCATCCAGTCGTACAGTTTCGGACGGTCGGGCACATACCCCAGCTTGTGCCGCAGGGTGTCGGCGTGCGCCCAGCAGTCGATGCCGAAAATGCTGGCGGAGCCGGTGTCCGGGCGGATCTGCCCCGTGAGCACCTTCATGGTGGTGCTCTTGCCGGCCCCGTTGTCGCCGAGCAGGGCGTACACCGACCCGCGGGGGACGGACAAATTCAGCCCGCTCACGGCCGGTTTGCCGCGATAGCGGACTGTCAGGTTGTGAACACAAATGGCTTCCGTCGGGGCAGACATGGCGGCTCCGAAATCGGGTCGCAGTGCGACACGGTGTTGACGCTTGCGAGACGAGTGCGTTTCACGTCGGCCGGTCAACCCGGCTTCTTCCCGTTCCGCTCGGCGGCCGGCCAACAGGCGTCGATCAACTGGCGAACGTCGTCGGCGGTCAGCCCGGCCGACACCGCCTCCCGGATGAGCTCTTCCACCCGCCCGCGGAGCAGTTCCTTCCGCCGCGACTTGCATCGTTTCGCCGCGTCGGCGGTGACAACCATGCCGCGCCCGCGGAGCGGTTCGAGCACGCCGAGCAGTTCGAGCTGTTGGTACGCCCGCACCACGGTGTTCGGGTTGACGGTCAGTTGGACGGACAGCTCGCGGACGCTGGGCACGAGGTCGCCGGCCGCCAAGTCCCCGCCGGCGACGGCGAACACCAGTTGGTCGGCGATCTGTTCGTAGATCGGCACCGGCGAGCCGGCGTCCACCCGGAGGGGCATGACCGCACTGTGATGGTGACGGGGTGTACTAGTTAACCGATACAGTAGACAGCAGAACGGGGACGTGTCAAGGGAAATCCGGCGAACCGGCGGCGTCAGCCGCCCGGGTGCTTGAAACCCAGGCGGCTGAC
>JANNDF010000189.1:0-3971 GCA_031387445.1 Planctomycetia bacterium | reverse complement strand
GTCCGGGTCGGTGGCCAGGGCTGCGAAGTCCGGGTCGGTTCGCAGGCCGCTCAGCTCGTGCCCCGCCTTGGCCAACTCCTCGAGTAGTTTGATCGCCTCCGCCTTCCACTCCGGGTGATCCGTGCATAGCAGGGCGTAGCTGGTGGCGGCCGCCATCCGCACATGCGTGGAGCGGTCTTTCGCCATTGCGGCAGTGATGTCCCTCACCGCCTGTTCGCCCTTGCCCAACCGGGCGAACAGCAGCCCGCGACTGGACAGCAACACCGTGTCGTTCGGGGCGAGCAGCACAGCCCGCTGCATCACCTCCGCCGCTTCCTCATACCGCTTCAGCTTCTCGAGCACGTACACCTGATTCCGCAGGGCGGTGACGTACTGCGGGTTCAGCCGCACCGCCTGCCGGATGTCGTCCAGGGCGGCGGTCGGGTCGGCCTCGGCGCGGGCCAGCCCGCGGAGCAGCCAGCCGACTTCGTCGGTCGGGGTCAGGCGGAGGGCGACGGCGGTGTCGGCGGCGGCCCCGGACGCGTCGCCGGCTTGCTTTTTCCATTTCGCCCGTTGGAGCAGCGCCCGCACGTGCATCCCGCCGGGGTCTTCGGCGGCCAGCACCGCGTCCAGGTCGGCGGTCGCCTTCGCCCGATCCCCGGTCTGGGCGAGGGCGTGCGCGCGGTGCAGGCGGGCGGGTGCGTTGTCCGCCTCCAGGCGGAGCACCACAGTCAGGTCGGCGATCACTTCGGCGTGGTCTTGCAGGGGCACGGTCGCCACCGCCCGATTGAAGTACGCCCCGGCGAAGGTGGGGCGGAGGGCGACGGCGGCCGAATAGCACGCCCGCGCCTCGGCCGGTCGTCCGAGTTGGTGGTGGCACACGCCCAGTTGGAACTGCGCCCAGAAGTGCGTCGGATCCATGCGGACGGCCTCTCGCAGCAGCGGGAGCGCGTCGGCGTACTGGTGGGTGGCAATCAGTTCCTCGGCCGACAGGAAGTGATCCTCGGCGGTGAGCAGGGGGGTGGAGGCTGCTAACTCGACCGCCAGGCGCGCCTCCTCCGGCCGCCCGAG
The DNA here is from genome assembly GCA_031387445.1 of Planctomycetia bacterium. Classification (GTDB taxonomy): domain Bacteria; phylum Planctomycetota; class Planctomycetia; order Gemmatales; family Gemmataceae; genus JALHQU01. The sequence continues at coordinate 2,921 of JANNDF010000189.1, read as the reverse complement.
GCGGGTGTACACCATCGCCCGCTGGGAGTACACCGCCTTCGGGGTGGGGCCGGAGCGGATGGCTTCGGCCAGAGCATTCCAGGCGGCCGCCGCGTTCGCCCCCTGGCCTCCGCCGACGTCGTTCCGGAGGTCCCCGCGGGCGAGCAGCAGGCAGGCGTCGGACAGCGTGACGAACAGTTCGGCCCGCTTCTCGTTCGGCAGCGCGGCGACCGTCGGCCAAGACCGCCAGTCCGGCTCGTCGGGCAGACCGTACTCACCCACCGCCTCCCTCAGGCGGGTCAGGTCGGCGGGGGTAGCCCGCAGTTCGTTCACCCGTCCCGCCAGACGATACCGCCCGCCCCGCACCTCGGCGTGCAGGGTGGTCAGTCGCTCGCCCGCTTCGAGGGCCTGTTTCTCGCGGGCCGTGGCAGCAGCCCGTTCCGCCTGTTCGCCCTCGGCGCGGGCCAGTGCCTTCCAGGCGAACGTGGAAGCGATCAGCAGCACCAGCCCGACGAACACCCCACCGGCGACAAGCAGTTGCCCACCCAGTTTCGGGTGCCGCTTCCGCCACTTCAACAGCCGGTGCCAGCCACTCGGTTCGGCGGCCACCTTGAGCGGTTCGGACGCCAGGAACCGCCGCAGGTCTTCACCCAAGTCGGCGGCCGACTGATACCGGCGGTCGGGGTCGGCGGCCACGCACGTGCGAACGATCGCCACCAAGTCCGGGGGGATGTCGCCCGCACCTGTTCCGCCCCACGGCACCCAGTGGCGGCGTTCGGTCAGCAGCCGGGGCAGGTCGGCTTCCAGGTCACCGACCGGAGTGGAGAACGGGTGCCCTCCACTGAGCCACTCGAACAGCATCACCCCAACGGCGTACACGTCGCTCCGCCGGTCGGCAGTCGCGGACACCGCGAACAGGCCGGCCAGTTGCTCTGGGGCCATGTACGGGACGGTGCCGCCGGCCGCGTCCACCGCCGCCCGCGCCTTCAAATCCGCCGCCACGCCGAAGTCGAGCAGCATCGGCTGGCCGTCGTCGGTGATGAGCACGTTGGCCGGCTTGATGTCGCGGTGGACGATGCCGCGGTCGTGCGCGTGCGCCAGCCCGTCGGCCACACGGGCGATCATCCAGCACACCGCTTGGCCAAAGGTCAGCCCGGTGAGGCGGTCGAACACGGCGGCGGTGGGCGAGTGGAGTGTGTCCGGCGAGTCGGACAGCGGGGCAGGGCTGCGAAGTAGGGTCAGGTGGCGGAGGGTGTCAGCCAGGTCGGCCCCGCTGGTGGGGCGGCGGCCACGGCCGCGGCGGAGCAGGTCGGCCAGGGTGGTGCGGCCGAAGTACGGCATGCACACCGCCTGCAGCCCGCGGTCCTGGTGGACGGAGTAGACCGGCACGATGTTGGTGTGCTGGAGTTGGGCGAGCGATCCCGATTCACCGGTCACGTCGAGCGACACTTTCAACGCCACCGGCCGCCCGGCCAGCTCCCGCTGGGTGGCCAGGAACACCCGGCCGAACGCCCCGCGGCCGAGCTCTTGCACCAGCCGGAAGCCGAGGAACTCGGTACCCACGTCGGGCAGGGCGGTGGGCGACGGGAAGACGGTTTCGGTGCCCGTCGGGTGCTGTCGAGTGCTGGCGGGGATGGAACTCGGGCCGATGAAATTGCGGACGGTCTGTGGGTCGGCCACAGGCGGCGGAGTGTGGGAGGGGGTGTTCACGCGGCAGTCTCCGCGAAGGGCACGCCGCCGGTGGTGCGAGCCGGGGCAACGCAATGTAGCTCACTCCCCGCCCGGCAGACGCTCGAACCGCCCCACCCGGGAGCGGAATCCCAACCTTCATGTGTGGCGCGATTCGCGCCGGCCCGTGCCGCTTTCACCCCGTCGCGAATTCCCATGGGTGACTTCGACACCGGCCTGAGTCCGGTTGTAGCGGTTGCGCGAGTTGGACAATTCCGACACCCGCCGGTGGCACGCGACGAACTCGTGGTCTACACGACAGTACGCCGCAAACGGTCGGCAGTGGGCGTCCCGTCCCGGTCTGCCCGCTAACGGTCGGTTGCGACCCCTGGAGTGTGCCTAGCATGATTCGCTCGCCTCTTTCCGTGAACCAGCTCGAAGACCGCACCACACCGGTGTCGCTGAAGTTCACCACCGTACTCACCGTCGACCTCTCCACCCCGCCGCAAGACCCGATGGACAACCCGCCCCCGGCACAACCGGGCACACCCACCTCTCCGCCGCCCGTGTCGCCGCCCCCGCCGCCGGCGACTCCTGTGGGGTAGGCGAATCCGCTGTGACGCTGTGAGTTCGTGCCGCCCCTGGCCATGACGGTTGGGGTGCCCTTTCCTCCCGACCCCCGTTCGCCCCGTGTTCGACCCCAGCCAAACGTATCGCACCGCCAAGGCCGTCGTCCTGCCCGTGCGGGTGACCGACGCGTGCCTGGTGTTCATCTACCCGACCGGCCCGCAGATGGGTGCCCGGTACGTGCTGAAGGACACCGCCGTCGTCGGCCGCACCGACGACTGCCAGGTGCGGAACACCGACGCGTCCGTGTCGCGTGCGCACGCCCGCCTCGAATGCCGGGAGGACGGGTATTATGTGCTCGACCTGGGCAGCACGAACGGCACGTTCGTGAACAACACCCCGGTGACGGAGGCGATGCTGAACGACGGCGACTACCTGCGGATCGGCAACTGCATTTACCGCTTCCTCGAAGGCGGCAACCTGGAGGCCGAGTACCACGAGGAGATTTACCGGCTGACCGTGCAGGACGGGCTGCCCGGCCTGCACAACCGCCGGTCGCTCACCGAGTTCCTCGACCGCGAACTGTCCCGTGCCGAGCGGCACGCCCGCCCGCTCGCGCTCGCCCTGTTCGACATCGACCGCTTCAAGGCCATCAACGACGGCAACGGCCACCAGGCCGGCGACACCGTCCTCCGCCAACTGGCCGC
>JANNDF010000171.1:0-9001 GCA_031387445.1 Planctomycetia bacterium | reverse complement strand
CAGCCACCTCATCACAAGGGTGGCTGGCACCCGCTCCCTCCCGGTCGCGGTTCTCTGTGGCCCCTCTCGGTTACGTCGATTACAGTCCGGGCGGCTTTCCTCCCTCCCGGACCACTTCCATGTTCCGCATCGCGTTCGTGCTCCTCGCCGTTGCCGCCGTCGCCACCGCCCAAGAGTCGAAGAAGGACATCCCATACGTGGACAAGGGGCACGAGCGGCAGGTGCTCGACGTCCACTCCCCGAAGGGGGCCAAGGACGCGCCGGTGGTGTTCTGGATTCACGGCGGCGGGTGGCAAGCGGGCGACAAGAAAGAGGTGCAACTGAAGCCGCAGGCGTTCACCGACAAGGGGTTCGTCTTCGTTGCCCCGAACTACCGCCTGTTGCCGGGCGTGGAAATGGGCGATATCGTCCGCGACGTGACCAAGGCGCTGAAGTGGACGCAAGAGCATGCGGCGGAGTACGGCGGCGACCCGAAGCGGGTGTTCGTGATGGGGCACTCGGCCGGGGCACAACTGGCGGCACTCGTGTGTACCGATGACCGCTACCTGAAGGCCGAGAAACTGACGTTCGGGTTCATCAAGGGGTGCGTGCCGGTGGACGGTGACACCTACGACGTGCCGGCCATCATCGCCACCGCCGAGGCTCGCTGGGAGGCGCACGGGCTGCCGAAGGCGAAGTTCGGCCACCGCGAGAAGTTCGGCAACGACCCGGAGAAGCACAAAGACTTCTCGGCCGTCACGCACGTGGCGAAAGACAAGGGCATCCCGCCGTTCCTGCTGTTGCACGTGGCCGAACACCCGGACACGACCGCCCAAGCCACCCGACTCGCAACGGTGCTGAAAGGGGCGGGCGTGCCGGTGACGGTGTACGGCGGTCGCGACACCACTCACGGGCGGATCAACGCCGACTTGGGCAAGGGCGACGACCCCGGTACGAAGGCGGTGTTCGACTTCGTGGAGGGCATTTTGAAGAAGTGATGCCTGCGATTCACTCGGCGAGTCGCCGCGCTGTTGCCCATTCGGAATGGGTCAACACCCCGTCCGGCCCCTTCACCCGCCGGGCGGCGGTGCGGGCAGCGGTCGGCTGGCCCAGGCGGTCGAACACTTCGGCCAGATACACGTTCGGCCGCGGGTCGGTCGGCCGGCGGCGCTCCGCCAGCCGCAGTTCACGGGCCGCATTCACCAGTGTCGATTCGGCCAGTTGACCCCCGTCCGCCGGCGGTTCGGATGCCCACTGCCGCTCCAGCAGCAGTAGGGCGATCCCCCGGTGCAAGTGTTCGGCAAACGGGTCTTCCACGTCAGTGGCAATTTCCATCAATCGCGTGTGGGCGTGAACGAGGTGCTTTCCGGCCTCCCCGCTCATCCCGCACGCCTGTCGTGTGAAATGCTCGAACTCGCGGCGGGCGTCGATCGGCTTCCCGGTTCGGAGCAGCAACTCCGCGAGATACGCCCGGATCATGATCGCATCCGGCCGGTCGACAAGGTGGGCTTGCAGGTGCGGCACGGCGGCCAGTTCGTCGCCCCGTTGCACACACGCCGCGGCACTGGACAGGTGGTCGATTTCTTCCGCGGGCGGGGCGGCACGGGCGATGAGTACTTCCGGCTCAATCGCTGGCGGCAACCGCTCGGGTTCGGTGCTGGCACACCCGACCAAGAACAGCCCGCAGGCACACGCGGCCAGCCCTCGCATGTCGCACCCCCTGCCGTTGGGAAAAGATGGCGAACGTGCGGGGTTCATCGAACGGACGCAGGCGAGGCAATCAGCCCAACCGGGGCAACCGGGAGAAGCGTGCGCGAAATTGGGTGGAGTGGTGTGGTGGTGCCGATTGACCGACGTTGGGACTTCTCAAGTTGAGCAGAGACTTTCACAAAATGCACCCGGCCCGGTGGTCGTCCCCCGTGCTACGGAGGGGACGACCACCGGGCCGGATGGTGTCAGAGCCGGTAAACTACCGGCAGTTCGGACCCCGTCAGGAGCCTCCCACGAACGGCGAGAAGATCGCCCCGCCGAAGTTCTGGACTGCGCCACCGAAGTTCTGGACCGCCCCGCCGACGTTCTGGATCGCGTTCAACACTGGACGCGGTTGCTGGTACGCAGACGGCTGGTAAACCGCCTGCGGGTACTGCGTCGGTTGGTATAGGGGTTGCTGGTTCTCTACCGTCGAGCGGTGCTCAGTCGTGCTGACCGTCGAAACGCTGGCATACTTGGTCAGGTACTCGGCGACCTGCTCCGGCGTGAGCGTGCCGTCGTGCTTCAACGCCATCTGCTTCCCGGAGCGGTCACTCAGAACCACCCCCTGCGAAATGCCGAACGCCTCCGCCACCTTCTTCCCGTCCGCCGTCGTCGTGTCGATGCGAACGGCGATGTAGTCCGACTTGAGCGATTTCAATGTCGCCGTTCCGAGGGCTTGACCGTTCGTCAGGGTTTTCATGTCGCCGGCCGCCAGAAAGACGGCCACTGGTTTGTTCTTCTCACCGGCCTGCGCCAGCGCCTTCCCGTAGCTGTCCGTCCATTCCGGCAAGCCGACGACTGATCCGGACGCGAGTAGTCCGGCGACAACCGCCGCCGTCAACGAGGTGGTGAACATCGTGTTGCGGACTCCGTGAAGCACACCTCTGGATGACCCACGCCAAACGCTTGACGTGGGAGAGCGACAATTTTCGACAATTCCGCAGCAGAGTCAACCATGATGCCGGCAAAAATGGCACAATCTGGCCAATTCATGGAATTGGCATCACTCTGGGAGAACTGGGTATTTTAACTCGAAATTCTGGGTAAATGAGTGGTCTCGGTCGCTTGCGGTGTTTGTCAACAATGGCGAACTTGAGAAGTGCGGACGCGTGGCCGGTACTGAACCTGTTAGGGCGGAGTCTTGTCAGCTCAACACTCAACCCCGCTCGGTGCCGTCATGCGGAAAGAACTGCTCTGGGGCGAAGACATCTTCGTGATCCACGAGTTCCTCACGCCGGAGGAGTGCGCGGAACACATCCGCCTCTCCGAAGTGGCGGGGTACGACGACGCGCCCATCAACACCGGCCGTGGTGCAGTGGTAAGGAAGGACGTGCGGAACAACGACCGGGTGATGATCGACGACCCGACGCTGGCGACAGTGCTGTTCGCCCGTGCCGAGCCGTTTCTCCCGCCGAACTTCCTGATCTGGAACGCGGTCGGGTTGAACGAACGGTTCCGCTACTACCGCTACACGAAGGGGCAGAAGTTCGACTGGCACTTCGACGGGGCGTTCACCCGCGACACCGGTGAGAGCAGCAAGTTGACGTTCATGATGTACTTGAACGACGGCTTCCTCGGCGGGGAGACGGTGTTCAACCTGCGGCGGCTCGGCAAGGTGGAAGGGAGTGAACTGCAACGGGTGTTCCCGACCGCCGGCACAGCCCTCATCTTCCGGCACGACGTACTTCACACGGGGGCGATGGTCCTCGACGGGGTAAAGTACGTCATCCGGAGCGATGTGATGTTCCGGCACAAGGACGCCGGTTAGGGTGACCCGCGCTCTCCGAGAGCGGGTTCTGATCCCAACACCCTACAAATCCCACGGTTGCCGCGGGCGGTTGCGGGCCGCGGCCGCTTCGCCCGCCTCCTTCACGAACTTGATCGCCACAAGTGTGCCGACCACGCCTGCCGCGCAACACCCGAGCACGGTCAGATACCAGTGGTTCCGTTCGTCGGCCTTCTGTTTGGCGGCGACCGCCGCCGGGTCGGAGGGCGTACTGCACCCTCCGGAGCGTCAGGCGGCCGTTGCGGTGGCGGGCAAGGTCGAGGCGAGAACGACAGCGGTCAGAGCGGCGAGAAGGAGACGATTCATGGTGCAATCCCCCAGTTGAGGTGACGGACGAAGGTAGGCCGAACGCGGGAGGGGGCCGCGATGGCTGTAACCTAGCATTCGACGGCCAAGTGACGGCATTTTCTTGGCGAGCGGTCGGTTCGTGTGGCCGACACCCTGACACCTTGACCGCGTGCCCTATCCTGTAGGTGATGAGCGATGCCGTCGTCCGCTGTACTTCTTGCGAACAGCCGTCGCGGGTGCCGACCTCTGCCCTCGGGTTGGTCGTCGCCTGCCCGCGGTGTCACCATCAGTTCGTCGCCGCCGAGGTGCAGTCGGCGCCACCGGCTCCTAAGCCACGGGTGATCCGCACCGGCCCGGCCTTCCCGACCGACAACATTCCGGTCGTCCACAGACGGCCGAACCCGTCCACTCGTCCCGAACACCCGGACGAGATCCCAACCGTCCACCCGCCGCAATCCGGCGGCGGGCCGATCGCGCTCGCACTGTTGCCGGTGGGCGTGCCACTCTTGTGGCTGATCTTGTCGCTGACCGTCTGGGCGTCCGAGTTCTCGTTTATGGCGCCAGTGGCCATCGCCCTCGGCACGGTCGGGCTGGGTCTGGGATTGGCGTGCATCCGCCGCTGGTCAGTGCCACTCCGAATGCGGCTGTTGGTGGCCCTGACTGCCCTCGGTTACGGGGCGGCGGCGCTGTTCTATTTCGCCACCCCCGGATGGCTGGGGCAGGTGCGGGAGGTGACGGCAGTGTTGGGGCTGACGTGGCGGGAGTTCCGCCCCGAGGACAAGAGTTTCCAACTGGCCGTGCCCGGCGAAAGAGCCGAGACCCCGAGTCCGGTGGGCGATTGGAAACTAACCGCCTGGCAGTTCGTGGACCCCAAGAATGCGGTGGACGTGTACGTCGTCGCCTACGGTGAGACGCCGCCAAAGCTGGGCAAATGGACCGACAGGCCGAGCAAGGAAGCGTGGTTCAACACCGCCCGCGACGCCCTCGCCACTTCTTGCGAGGGCAAGTTGCTCGACGAGCGTGTGGTGAGCGTGCCCGACGCCGACGCCCGCGAGTACGAGTACGAACTGGCTGGCGGCAAGCACCGTGTGGTGAGGCTGGTGCTGTACGACAAGCGGGTGGTGTACCTGGCGGTGGAAGGGCAGTACCTGACGGCGGAGCGGGCGGACGTGCAGAAGTACTTGCGGTCGTTCAAACTGACCCCTCAAAAGAAGTGACCGCCCGCCTCATCCGCGCTGATGTTGAGCAGTTGAGGCAATTTCCATCGTGTCGGACTTGCCGGGGTTTTGTGGCCCGATATGCTCACACTTTCCCAGTTGCCCCGACATTCCGCGGCGGAACGATCATGAAGGTGCGGTCTAGCGTCAAGCCCATGTGCGACAAATGTAAGCTGATCAAGCGGAAGGGCGTGGTACGGGTGATCTGCGAAGACCCCCGCCACAAGCAGCGTCAAGGCTAACCCCCAGCGGACTACCGACACATGCCCCGTATTCAAGGGATCGACCTCCCGACGAACAAACCGGTCCACATCAGCCTGCGTTACCTGCGGGGGATCGGGCCGACGACGGCTTTGGAGTTATGCGCCAAGTGCGGCATTGACCCCACCCGCAAGGCGAACAGCCTGAACGACGACGAGGTGGCCAAACTGGCCATGACCATCGACCGCGAGTACCCGCTGGTCGAAGGGTCGTTGCGGCGGTTCGATGGCGGCAACATCACCCGCCTGAAAGAGATCAAGAGCTACCGCGGCGAGCGGCACCGCAAGAACCTGCCGGTGCGCGGTCAGCGGAGCAAGACGAACGCCCGTAGCCGGAAAGGCCCTCGCAAGACGGTCGCCGGTAAGAAGGGCGTGAAGGACAAGTAAGCGGTAACTCCGGGCTGTGAGCGGTGGGCACTGGGCCTGGCGTTCGCGGCCTGAGTGTTTTGGCTCACCACCCAAGGCTCCAGGCTCACGATCTCCAATGGCTAAGAACAAGAAGAAGAAGGCGCGGCGGAACGTGAGCAAGGGCGTGGCTCACATCCAGTCCACGTTCAACAACACCATTGTCACCATCACCGACGCGCAGGGTGACACCTTGTGCCAGTCGAGCGGCGGGGCGGTGGGGTTCAAGGGGAGCCGCAAGTCCACGCCGTTCGCCGCCCAGCGGGCGGCGGAAGAGGCCGCCGGCAAGGCCGCCAAGTTCGGCGTCCGCGAGGTGGAAGTGAAGTTGAAGGGGCCGGGGGCCGGCCGCGAGTCGGCCGTCACCGCCCTGCAGGCGTCCGGGCTGAACGTGAAGGCGATCGAAGACGTCACCCCGCTGCCGCACAACGGCTGCCGCCCGCCGAAGAAGCGGCGGGTGTAATTCCTCTGTCGTGCCGGCGTTGTGGTCGTCCGCCTTTCGTGCCCCGCACGAGTGCCGGACGACCACTCGCGTTGACCGGCGGTGTGTGCCGACCCTGGGGTTCGCCATGCCGCCGTCACCGCGCTTGATCCGGCCGACGCCACGACCCCAGTTGGACCCGGCCGTCCGCCGGGCTGTGCCATGGCTCGTTATACCGATCCCGTCTGCAAGCGGTGCCGCCGCGAAAAGGTCAAGCTGTACCTGAAGGGCACCCGCTGCTACACCCCCAAGTGCCCGATCGACCGTGAAGCGCCGCCGCCGGGCATGCACGGCCTCCGCCGTAGCAAGGTGTCCGAGTACGGCGTCCGGTTGCGGGAGAAGCAGAAGTTGAAGTTCTTCTACGGGGTGCTGGAGCGTCAGTTCTCCCGCTACTTCGAGATCGCCACCCGCACCTCGCAGAACACCGGCGAAGGGTTGCTCACCCTACTCGAGCGGCGGCTCGACAACGTCGTCCACCGCCTCGGCTTCGCCCCGTCCCGCCCGGCGGCCCGCTCCATGGTCGCCCACGGGCACGTGACGGTGAACGGCCGCAAGTGTGACGTGCCGAGCATGCTGCTGAAGGCCGGCGACGTGATCAAGGTGAAGACCCGCGACCGCAGCTTGAAGATGGCCCGCAACAACCTGCAAAGCACCCCGCCGCAGGTGCCCGACTTCCTGATGATCACGAATAACGACGAGCCGACGGCGACCGTCACCCGCCTGCCCACCCGCCAGGACGTGGACCCGCGGATCAGTGACATCAAGGAACAGCTCATCATCGAAATTGTGACGCGCTAAGGCGAACCGCGGGTGTCAACCCGCGGGTGTTTGATACAGCCGCTCCGCCCGCGAACGGATCGGCCTCTGTCGGTTACTCAATCACTCCCCCGCGGTTCTGGCTCGCCGTCGATCTCCGGTGCCCGCGACACCGGCCGACGTGCGGAAAGCCGATACCGCCGGGGCGGAGGGCAAGTCATGCGGATCAAATGGCGTGGGATCGAACTCCCCAACCGGGTGCAGGCCGAGCGGTCCACCCTGACCGACACGTTCGGCCGGTTCTACGTCGAGCCGTTCGAACGCGGCTTCGGCATGACCGTGGGCAACAGCCTGCGACGGATCCTGCTCAGTTCGCTCGAAGGGAGTGCGATCACGCGGATCAAAATCCAGGGCGTGCAGCACGAGATCAGCACCATCGTCGGCGTGCTGGAAGACGTGACAGACATCGTGCTGAACATTAAGGCTCTGGTGGTGAAGAACAAGTCGGACCAGCCGAAGACGCTGCGGATCGACGTGCACGGGGCGTCCGACAAGCGGGAGGTGCTGGCGGCCGACATCCAGCACGACGAGTTGGTCGAGATCGCCAACCCGGACCACAAGATCGCCACCCTGACGTCCGACGTGCCGTTCGTGATGGAGTTGACCGTCGAGAACGGCCGCGGGTACCGCACCGCCGAAGAGAACGCGGGCAAGGAGCGGGAGATCGGCACGATCCCGGTGGACGCCAGCTTCAGCCCGGTCACGCGGGTGAAGTACGACATCGAAGAGACCCGCGTGGGCCAGAAGACGAACTACGACAAGCTCATCCTCGACGTGTGGACGAACGGCACCGTCGAGCCGCAGATGGCCATCGTCGAGGCGGCCAAAATCCTGCGGAAGCACCTGAACGCCTTCGTGCAGTACAACGAGCCGGGGCCGGAGGTGTCGCTCGACGACGGCCCGATCGAGCTGAACACGCCGATGGTCAGTTCGGTCGATTCGGAGCTGGAAAAGAAGCTGAACATGAGCCTGGCCGAGTTGGAACTGAGCGTGCGGGCGACGAACTGCCTGGAGTCGGAGGGCATCGCCACCGTCCGCGAACTGGTGTCGCGGAGCGAGGACGAACTGCTCGAGGTCCGCAACTTCGGCGAGACGACGCTCAAAGAGGTGACGATCAAGCTGAAGGAGCGGGGTCTGCACCTGGGGATGAAAATGCCGGGCCGCCGCTAATGCGGAGTCATTAGTCACCTGTCATTAGTCATCAGTTTCTAGTCGTCAACGGCTCTGCCTGATGACTAATGACTGGTGACTAATGACCACCTCTCACCTTCCTTGGCACGGGGTGAGGGTCACACTCATTCGGAGACGCCACCATGAATCACCGTCGCAAAGGGCGAAAGCTGAACCGCAACGCCAGCCACCGGCTGGCGATGTTCCGCAACATGAGCCGCGCGCTCATCACGCACGAGTCGATCCGGACGACCCTGCCGAAGGCGAAAGAGCTGCGCATGTTCGTCGAGAAGTTGGTGACGATGGCCAAGAAGGCGGCCGTCATCACCGAGCAGGCCGGCACGACGGCCGACGAGAAGGAGAAGAAGGAACTGCTGAGCCGGGCGCTGCACCTGCGGCGGCAGGCGATGGCGTGGCTGGGGCCGACCCACGGCACCGGAATCTACGACAAGGAAGGCAACCTGGTCGAAGACCGCACCACGAACACGGTGCTGAAGAAGCTGTTCGCCGTCATCGGCCCGCGTTTCAAGACCCGCCCCGGCGGGTACACCCGCGTGCTCAAGTTGCACGAGGTGCGGTTGGGCGACGCCGGTGCGCAGGGGATCATCGAGTTCCTCAAGGAAGGCGAGATGAAGGTGAAGCAGAAGGGCGCGCCGGCCCCAGTGCCCCAAGCCCCCGCCCTGGCGTAAGGTGAACCCCGGCAGTCCATGGGCGTGTGATCGGCGAACCGGCGGCGGTAACAGGCGGGGGGGGAAAACAAGGGGCGTTAACCCCCCGGTTAAATTTTACAGAACCGAAAAAAGGACGGGGGCCAATACATAAAACGTGTTAACAACCGTGGGGCGCCGGG
>JANNDF010000133.1:0-6138 GCA_031387445.1 Planctomycetia bacterium | reverse complement strand
CGCGGCCCCCCGCCCCCGCCAGACTGTGACACACTCGGTACAACGCTCCAGCTTGTACTTCTCCAGCCGGTGATTCTTGGCGACGGCATACTTCAGCGAAGAGTACAGAGTGGCCCCGAACGAGTACACGTCCGCCCGCTGGGCGCTCTTGGCGAGGTGTTTCGCGTGTTCGCCGGACGGCTGATCGGATTGTACAGCGTTGTGATCGTTCGCCACAAGTGCTTGAAAGGGCAGACTTAAGCGGGCGATGGCAGGAGGGAGTGTCGGCGTGGCAGGTGGCAGTCGTGGCAGTTATGGGATCGATGCCGCCAGCACTCTCGACCCACAGCCGACGACAGAACAATCCTGTGGTAGCACCCCGCGGCGCACCTCCACTTGCCCCGGCCCTTCGTTCGCCGATAGCATGATCCGGTTCCACCCGCAGTTATTGCCGCCGAGACCCAATGCTGACGACACCGAAACTGGCCGTGACCGCTGCCCCGCCGCCGGCCGCCCCGCAGTTCGACCCGACCAACCCGCTCATCGTGCAGTCCGACCGCTCGGTGCTGGTCGAGGTGGACAACCCCAAGTACGCCGCCGCCCGCGACGCCCTCGCCCCGTTCGCCGAGTTGGAGAAAAGCCCGGAACACATCCACACCTACCGCATCAGCAACCTGAGCGTGTGGAACGCCGCCGCCGCCGGCCTGACGGCCGACGACATGGTGGGCGTGCTGCGGCAGTTCGCCAAGTTCCCGGTGCCGAACACCCTGCCGGCGGATTTGGCCGAGACGGTCTCGCGGTACGGGCGGGTGAAGCTGACCCGCCGCGAGGACGGGGTGAGCCTGGCGCTCACCTCGCCCGACGCCCCGCTGCTGGCGGAGTTGGCCCGCAACAAGAAGTTGAAGGAGTACCTGGGCGAGAAACTGGCCGACGGGTTCGTGATCGACCCCGGCCACCGCGGGATCGTGAAGCAGTTGCTCATCGGCATCGGCTACCCGGCGGAAGACCTGGCCGGGTACACCGACGGGGCCGGCTTGCCGATGGCCCTGCGGACGGTCGCGCGGAGTGGTCTGCCGTTCGTCGTGCGGGACTACCAGCGGGAGTCGGCGGACGTGTTCCACGCGGGCGGGGACGTGCGGGGCGGGAGCGGGGTGATAGTGCTGCCGTGCGGGGCGGGCAAGACCATCGTCGGCATCACGGCGATGACGCTGCTCCAGAAGAACACGCTGGTGCTCACCACCAGCATCACGGCGGTCAAGCAGTGGGTGCGGGAGATCATCGACAAGACCGACCTGACCGAAGACCAGGTGAAGGAGTACACGGGCGAGATCAAGGAGATCGGCCCGGTGACGGTGGCCACGTACCAGATCGTGACGTACCGCCCCGGCAAGAAGCGGAAGAAGAAGGGGAAGCAGCAGCAGGAGTCCGAAGAGCTGGATGAATCGGACGACTTCGACCCGGACGCCGCCCTGTCCGAGTTGGCGGAGGACACGTCGCCGGTGCTCGACGACGCCGACCCGGCCAACTACCCGCACTTCAAGCTGTTCGAGCAGCGGGACTGGGGGCTGATCGTGTACGACGAGGTCCACCTGCTGCCCGCCCCGGTGTTCCGCGTGACCGCCCAAATCCAGGCCCGCCGGCGGCTGGGGTTAACGGCCACCCTCATCCGCGAGGACGGTCGGGAGGGGGACGTGTTCAGCCTGATCGGGCCGAAGAAGTACGACGTGCCGTGGCGGGAGTTGGAGTCCAAAGGGTGGATCGCGTCGGCCAGTTGCACCGAAATCCGCGTCGCCCTGCCGGACGACAAGACCCGCATGGAGTACGCGGTGGCCGACTGGCGGCACAAGTACCGCATTGCCAGCGAGAACCCGGCCAAGATCGACGTGGTGGCCGAACTGCTCGCCCGCTACCACGACCAGCGGGTGATCGTCATCGGGCAGTACCTCGACCAGCTCCGCCAGATGGCCAAGCGGTTCGACCTGCCGATGATCACCGGCAGCACGCCGAACGGCGAGCGGGAGGTGCTGTACAACAAGTTCCGCACCGGCGAGGTGGGGCACATCGTGCTCAGCAAGGTGGGCAACTTCGCCATCGACCTGCCGGACGCGAACGTGCTCATCCAGGTGAGCGGCACGTTCGGCAGCCGTCAGGAGGAGGCCCAGCGGCTCGGCCGCATCCTGCGGCCGAAGTCGAGCGGGGAGAGCACCGCCCACTTCTTCACGCTCGTCACCCGCGACACTCGCGAACTCGACTTCGCCCACCACCGCCAGATGTTCCTGACCGAGCAGGGGTACAGCTACGAGATCCGCGACGAGCGCGAGGTGGTGCCCCCGCAGAAGGAAGCGGGGTGAGCGATGGAGCAGCCCCGCGGCGACTACACCCTGTCCGATGACCCGGCCCGCATCGACGCTGTGACGGTTCATGCGTACCTGACGCGGTCGTACTGGGCGGAGGGGATCTCGCTCGACCTGGTGAAGCGGTGCATTACCGGGTCGCCGTGCGTCGGCGTGTACCATCCCGACGCCGGGCAAGTCGCGTTCGCCCGAGTGGTGACCGACCGGGCCACCTTCGCCTACCTGTTCGACGTGTACGTCCTCGACGACCACCGCGGGCGTGGGCTGGCGAAGTGGATGATGGAAGCGCTCACCGCCCACCCCGACCTGCAAGGACTGCGGCGGGTGGTACTCGTGACCAAAGACGCCCACTCCCTGTACCGCCCGTTCGGGTTCACCGCCCCGGCGTTCCCCGAGCGGTACATGGAAATCGCCCGCCCCGGCCTGTACCTCCGGCAAGGTTAATTGATGCAGCCGAATCCCGCCGCCCGCCTGTCCGCCAAGTTGCACCGCAAGGTGTGCCTCGTGCTCACCGAAGACGCGGTGCTGGCCGAGGAGTTGCTCGCCCGCAAGCGGCTGGGTGACCAGATCGTCGGCCGGCTGAGCGAGAAGGCGCTGCTCGTCCGCCCCGGCCAACTGGACCTGATCCTCGACGAGCTGAAAAAGATGGGCCACACCCCGCAGGTGGTGGGGAAGTGATGGGTGAACCCCGGCAGTGATGCCGGGGGTGACGGTTTCAGCCACCCCCGGCATCACTGCCGGGGTTCACCGGGACAGGCCGCCCCTGGCTGGTTGTCCTAAACTGACTGAATGCCTACCGACGCCGAACAGCCCATTGCCCCAGCCCGCGCCGCCCTCGACGGCTACTCCGAAGCCCTCCGTCGGCAGGTTGCCGCCAGCCTGCTGAAAGCGCGGAACACGATCCCCGTCGACGAACTGACCGACCGCATCCTGACCACCCTGGCCAACCCGCCGATGGTGGACCGCCGGCTGAAGGAACTCCCCCCCGCCGCTCGCCGGCTGGTCGCCCTGCTCGGCCTCACCCGCCGCCCGCACTGGAAGGTCGGGCACCTGCTCACCGCCCTCGCCGCCCTCGGTCACATCGACGGCCTCACGCCGGTGAACGAGGCGTTCGACGCCGGTCTGCTCTTCCCCGTTCGTCCGCCCGACGCGCCGGAACTGACGTCGTTCGAGGGCTGGCTCCAGGTGAGTGGCGTCGAGCAGGCGGAGGTGTTCGCCCACCCGCTCGTCGCCGCCCGCGGTCGGGGCGAGACGTTCGACCTGCCCGACCTGTCGCACGCCACGCCGCACACCCCGGCCACCCACGCCGACGGATTGGAGTGGCTGCTGCGGGTCGCGGCGGTGGTGCAACTGGCCGGCGAAACGCCGTTCCGCCGCACCCAGGCCGGCGTGCTGTTCAAACGCGATCTGACCCGCCTGCAAACGTCCGACCTGCTGTCCGCCGCCACGTCAGACGTCGGCCCGGCCGCCCCGGACCTGGGCGTGCTGGCCACCTGCTGGGCGGCCGAAGTGGGCGGCATCGAGTGCCACGGCGAGGAGTGGCAGGCCGCCCCGCAGGCCGACCCGGCGGCCAACCTGTCCGCCGCCACCATCGACCTGGTCGGCGGGCTGTTCGGCATCGAGCACTGGGACCCGCTGCACGGCGGGTACACCCCGCCGACCGGCCTGTCGGCGTTCCCGTCGGCCACGGCCGTGGTGGTGCTGCTGCTGGCCAGGGCGGGCGGGTGGGTGTCGGCCGAGGCGCTCGCGGAGTGGCTGTGGGCGCATCACCCCAGTTGGTCCGGGGCGCTGCCGAAGGAGGCCCACGCCGACCGGGGCCGCGGGTGGGTGGAAACGCTCCTGGCGGCCGTGCTGGTGCCGCTGCGGGTGGTGGACGTGGCGAAGGACAACGGGCTGTCGGCGACGCTGACCGACCTCGGCCGGCACCTGTTCGCCGACGGGCCGAAGCCGGCCGACCCGCCCGACTTCCCGCAAACCCTGCTGGTGCAGCCGAACGCCGAGATCATCGCCTACCGCCAGGGGCTGACGCCGGGGCTGATCGCGTCCCTCACCCGGTTCGCCCGGTGGAAGGGGTTCGGGGCCGCCTGCACGCTGGAACTGACCGCCGAGCAGACGTACCGCGGGTTGGAAGGCGGCCTCACCCTGGCCGGCATCGTGCAGACGCTCAACCGGCACGGCTCGCGGCCGGTGCCGCCGGCCGTGGCCGACCTGCTCCAGCGGTGGGCGAACAAGCGGGAGCGGATCATCGTGTACACGGCCGCCACGCTCATCGAGTTCACGTCCTCAGCCGACCTCGATGCCGCCCTCGCCCGCGGGGTGGTGGCCCTGCGGGTGACGGAGCGGATCGGCCTCTGCCCGAGCGGCACCGACCCCGACTTCAAGCACCTGCGACTCGTCGGCAACCGCGAGTTCGACGCCCGGCCGGGGCGGTGCGTGAGTGTCTCCGACGACGGCGTGACGCTGACCGTGGACGCCGCGCAATCCGACCTGCTGCTCGAACCCGAGTTGGCGAAGGTGGCCGACCCGCTGCCCGACGGCAGCGGCCCGCGGCGGTGGGTGCTCAGCCCGGCGAGCGTCAACCGGGCGACCAGCGGCGGACTGGCGGCGGCGGATCTGGAGGCGTGGTTCGTCGCCCGCACCGGCGGGCCGATGCCGCCCGTCGCGCGGCTGTTCACTCAAGCGGCCGCCCTGCCACCGTCCCTCGCCTCCCGCCGGCTGATCGTGCAACTGCCGACCGCCGCCGCCGCCGACGGGGTGATGCAGTGGCCGACCACCCGCAAGCTGATCGACGACCGCCTCGGCCCGACCGCGCTGGCGGTGGACGACGTCAACCTGCCGGCTCTGGTCGAAGCGTTGGCCGAGATCGGCCTGCGGGTGGAGGTGGTGTGACCGGGGCGGGGAATTCGTCTCATTCCCACCACTTCCCCCACGCCGGCGTCAGTCCAGTACGAAAGTGGCGTGGACCGACAGCGTCACCTCGGCCGCCCGCGGGTCGTCCGTCACCACGTCCCCGTCTTGCAGGTCGTAGCAGGCGGCCGACAGCACGGCGTTCCACTTCTGCCGCTCCATCATCCGGTCGGGCCGGTCGGCCCCGGCGTGCCCGTACATCACCATCGACGGATCGCCCAACTGCCGGCCGGCGGCCCGGGCCAACCGTTCGGCCCTCCCGCGGGCGAGGCGGTAGGCGTCGGCCGCGGCCCCCGCTAGCACGCCGTCGTCCGGTCGGGCGATGAACAGGAACGTGGGGGACCGATCCCCCGGCGTCGGCTCGACGGCGGCGGTCATGGCGGTCATCATCTTCTGGAGGCTCGCCACCGGGTCGGACCAGTCGGGCTGCTCGGGTTTGGCCTGCGGCTCCTCGTCCAGGGCCACATCGAACCGCAGGCGGTCCACCAGCAGCAGCACCTCTTCGACCGACTGCCCGGCGATGTCCCAGGAGGCGGCGAGGGTGATGTTCACCGCCGGTCGGCGGTCGGCGGGGGCGCCGGCCGTCCGCTTCATTCGGCTGGCGGCGGCCGCCTGCATGCGGGCCATCGGGTCGGTGTCGGCCTGGTCGTCCGGGTGCGGCTCACCGGGCCACACCCGGGTGGCCCCCAGTTTGGTCATGCGCCGGCCGATCTCCTCCCCCTGCCGCTTCACGTCGGCCAGTCCGAGTTCGAGCGTGGCCTGTTCGGATCGCACGCGGAGGACCAGCAGCAGCACCGACGGGCGGCACCGCACGGTGACGCCGGCCGTCGCGGTCGCGGTCGTCCGCGGGGGCGTGGGGTCGCTCATGGTGGGGTCTCCGGGGAGCGGAACGTGTTGA
>JANNDF010000753.1:0-3903 GCA_031387445.1 Planctomycetia bacterium | reverse complement strand
GGGGGTGGGGGGGGGGGCCCCCTAATTTCCCTGGGCGGCCGGGGGTGGGGGGGGTGTGGGTGTCGCCGCCCTGTGTGCGGCCGGCCCCCCCGCACACACCGGGCCCGGCTACAGGGGGTGGCAGAGAGGGGAGTAGGTCCAGCCCCCGGTCGAGCGGCACCCGCCAGCGGGTGAGGGTCTGTTCAGCCGGCATGGCGTCGCTCCTGACGCGGGCGTTCGAGGCGGGCCATCGCCTCCAACACGTCCTGGGGGGTGAGGGTGGTCATACAGCGGTGGTCGAGCGGGCACACCCGCAGTTGACACGGGCCGCACGGCACGGACTTTTGCACATGCACTGCCTTGTCGAAGTACGTCTCCGTCCAGGCGATGTGCGTCGGCCCGAACAGCGACACCACCGGCACGTCGAACGCCGCCGCGAAGTGCCGCGGACCGCTGTCGGTCGTGATGAGCAGCGACAGCCGCCGCACCACCGCTTTCGTCAGCCCGATGCTCAGCGGTTCGTCGGCCATGCTCACTACGGCCGGGCGGGCGGCCGCGGCCACGATCTGCTTCGCCGTTTCTCGCTCGCTCGGCCCGCAAAGCACCAGCACGCCCGCGCCGCGGTCGGCCAGCGTGCGGGCGAGTTCGGCGAAGTGGGCCGTCGGCCAGTGCTTCGACGACCCGAACGCGCCGCCGGGGTTCAGCCCGATCACCTGCGTGTGTCGGTGCAATTTCAGCCGTTGCCACACGCCTTCGGCCGTCGCGTCGTCGCCCGGTGTGGTGAACAACTCCATCCGGTGGCCGGGGTCGGGCACGCCGAGCAACCGCACGATGCGGTTGTAATCGTCGATCACCGGCGTCGGCTTCGGCTTCCCCGTGCCGTCGCGTGCCGGATACAGCCGCTTCGTCAGCAGCACGTCGCGGAAGTAGCGGCCGAAGCCGACGACCGTGCGACACCCACCCAGCCGGGCCGCCACCGCCGCCCGCAGCGAGTTGGGGAACAGCACGGCGGTGTCGGCACTCAGTGCTCTGAGTCGCTCCGCCACCGCCCAGAGCCGCTGTTCACGCTTGCCGCGGCTGTCGTAGTGGACCGTGTGGGAGAACCACGGGCTGCCGGCGAAGGTGTCGGCCACATACGGCTTGCAAACGGCCACCAGTTCGGATGTCGCGTAGTGCTGGCGCAGCGCGCGAACGGCGGGCGTGGCCATCACCACGTCCCCGATCCAGTTCGGCAGGAACACCGCCACCCGCGTCATTCGCCCGCCTCCGCAGTCTGTTCGCCGAGCACGGCCCGCAACTTCTGTTGAAACGCCTCTTCACCTTCCATCACCTTCAGCCCCACCCGCACGGCCCGCAGCTTCCGCCCGCCGAGTTCGCCGACCCGCAACTTCACCCAATCTTTCTGCGTCGTCAGAACCGTCTCCACTTCGGCCGGCAGTGCCGCCGCCCAGCGGGTGAGGTCGTCCACATCCTCGCGGGTGTACGGGTGGTGGTCGGGGAATTCGCGGCTCGCCGTCACTGTCGCCCCGAGTTGCCGCACCGTGTTCACGAACGCCGGCGGGTGGCCGATACCGCTGAACACCGCCACGCTTTTGCCGCTCACCGCGCTCACGTCTTCACTGACGTCCGGCCCGATGAGGGACACCGGCGCGTGGGCAGTGGTCGCGTGTTGCAGGTGCGGGAACGTCCTTGCCAGCCACGCCCGCTGTTCGTCCACCCGCTCCGCCTGATCGCAGCGTGTGAACAGCACGAACCCGGCCCGCCGCAGGCTGTCCACCGGCTCCCGAAGCGTCCCGCGCGGGAAGAGGTATTCCCGCGACACCGGGCGGGTGGCATCGAGTAACACCACGTCCAGGTCGCGGTGCAGCCGCCGGTGTTGGAAGCCGTCGTCGAGCACGATCACGTCGGCTTCCAACTCTTCGACTGCCGCCCCCGCCACGGCCACGCGGTCGGCCCCTTGCAGGTGCGGCACGTCGGGCAGGTTCTCTTCCAGCACCATCGCCTCGTCGTTCGGCCCCCCGTCGCCGCCGTACCCGCGGCTGACCAGCACCACCTGTCGCCCCAATTCGCGGTACACACCGGCCACGTACTCCGCCGCCACCGTCTTGCCGGTGCCGCCGAGCGTCAGGTTGCCCACGCACACCACCGGCACGGCCACCCGTGCCGCTCGCTTCGGGTCGCGGTCGAACCGCCAGTTCCGTACGCCAACGCCGGCGGCGTAGGGCAGGCGTGCCCACCACAGGGCGGCGCGGGCGGCCCACGCCACCGGCCCCCGCCGCGTGCCCCCGATCACCCCGTGATACCACTCGGCCGACGACATGCGGTTAAGGTATCCGCTGACGGAACCGCGAATCAACCGCAACCACCCGGAGGGTGTCGGCGGATGACTCCCACCACCCCCCACCCGCCGCATCCGAAAACCATCCCCCGAGATGAGAACGTGCCAGGAGCGTAAGCACTTGCGACGATTCCGTACCCGTTTGACACGGCCGGTCACGACCCCGGCGGGCACTGCCGATACGATTTTTGCCCGGTGAAACCCCGCCCCCGTCTCACGGGTATATCATCGGTGTGTGTCGCCGCCGGCACGGGCGTAGTCCCGGTCGGCGGTCCAACCGCGACCCCATCTCAGGACCGTCCAACATGCGTCGAATTTCCCGCTGCCTGCTCGCCATCGTGCTGACCGCCGGCCTCGCCGCCACCGCCCGCGCCGCCGACGTGGACCCCTTGCTCCCGAAGGAGACGGAGTACGTCGTCCACATGAACTTCAAGCAGATGCTCGACTCGGACATCATTAAGAAGTACGCCATGGGGCAGATCAAGCAGGCACTCCAGGGCGAAGACCTGAAAGGCGTGCTGGACACCCTCGGCCTCGACCCGCTGAAGGACATCGAACAGGCGACGCTGGGCGTCTGGATGAAAGGTGAAGAGACCAACATGGTCGGCGTCATCAAGGGCAAGTTCGACACCAAGAAGATGTACGACGGGGCGAAGGACCTGGCGACCAAGGCGAAGGACAAGGTCGAGATCGTGACCGAGTCGGTAGACGGCAAGGACGTGACGCTCGTGAAGATGACCCAGGACAGCGGCAAGCCGGCGTTCCTGACCGTGGCCGACGACTCGACCGTGCTGCTCGGCAGCGAGAAGAAGTACGCCGTCGCCGCCCTCACCGCGTTCAACAAGAAGGAGAAGGCCAAGCTGACCAAGGAGCTGACCGCCCTGGTGCTCAAGCAGGACGACAAGGCGAGCATGTACTTCTGCGGCATCACCGAGGGCAAGCTGAAGGACCTGCCGGCCAGTTCGTTCGACGGGCTGAAGCAGGTGGGCGTGGACGGCGAGAAGATGAAGGAGCAACTGGAGAAGATGAACACCGTGGCCGTCACCCTGAGCGTGGGCAAGGAGGTGAAGTTCACCGCCATCATGGGCATGAAGGACGCCGACGCGGCCGAGGAGTTCAACGGCACCCTCGAAAAGCTGGTGGACACCGCCAAGACCTTCCTGCCGCTGCTCGCCAACGACAAGAAGAACAAGGCGATCATCGGCGACCTGACCAAGACGCTCGGTGTGAAGGCGAAGGACAAGGACGTGACCCTCAGCTTCGCCCTGACCGCCAAGGCCATCGGCGACCTGGCCGGCAGCGACGAGTGAGCGTGGGCGGAATGAAACAGAGCCGGCGGGGGAGACCCCGCCGGCTTTTTTCGTGAGACGGACCGGCGGCGAGCCGCCGGGTGTGGAACCGGAGCCGACTCCGCCAGGGGTCGGGTGAAATCCCCACCCGACCCTTGGCGGAGTCGGTTCCAGTGGCAGTTGCCAGCTCGCACCACATCTACTTCTCCCGCGACACCTTCACCACTTCGCTGCCGGTCGCGTGGACGGTCGTGCCGCCCGCCTTCCCCTCCAGGTCGAACTCCCGTTTCATTTCGG
>JANNDF010000104.1:0-3562 GCA_031387445.1 Planctomycetia bacterium | reverse complement strand
TCGCGGAGTTGCTTCATCCCGCGGACGTTGATCTGCCGCACCCGCTCCTTCGTGATGCCGAAGTGGTTGCCGATCTGCTCCAGGGTCATCTCCTCGCTGCCGTCGATGCCCGTCCGCATCCGGATCACCTCGCGGGTCCGCGGGTCGAGGTGTTCCAGCAGGCGGTTCACCCGCTGCTTGGCCTGCTCGGCCACCATCATCATCTCGCCCTCGTCCGAGTGCGTGTCCATGCGGTGTTCGAGCATCTCCTCGTGCCCGGTCACGTACCGGGTGCGGTGGCTGAACTCGTCCGGGATGCTGCGGGCGAAGTTCTTCACGATCGCCCAGGTGGCGTAGGTGCTGAACTTGAACCCGCGGCCGTAGTCGAACTTCTCCACCGCCCGCATGAGGGAGATGTGGGCGTCCGACTTCAGCTCGTCCAGACCCTGGTTGACCTGCGTGTGCTGGCTGGCCAGTTTGTGGACGAGCCGCAGGTTGCACTCGATCAGGATGTCCCGCACCTCCTTGACCTTCGCCCACAACTGCTCCACCTGGGCCAGCTCGCTCACCTTCGCACGGCCCGGGTCGATCCCCTCCTGCATCTGCTTGAGCAGGTGCTTGAGGAAGTTCATCTTGCGGAACAGGTGCTGCTCCTGCTTGAAGTTGAGCAGGGGCCGCTCGTACAGGTACGTCATGTGCGCTTCCACGTCCTTCGGGGCGCGCATCGTCTTCAGCTTCTCGTCGAACTCCTCCTGGTCCGGCATCGGGCCGGCCATCTCGGCCTGCTTGGCCGGCAGGTCGAAGTCGGCGTTATAGATGTAATCCACCGGCTGGCGGAGGAGTTGCTCGGCCCGCACCTCGTTGATCACGCGGTACATGCTCGAGCGGGTCCGCTTGAACCGTTTGGCGATGAGGTCCACGGGCTTGCCCTCCTGAAAGGCGTCGTAGATCTTTTGTTTGGCGGCCGCGTCCAGCGGCCCGCTCGTATCCGGGAACACGGCCGCGTCCGGGTGGGCGCGGTCGAAGTTTTTGATCGTGTACCGCACCGCTTCGGCGCTCCGCCCCAGCCGCTCGGCGATCCGCCGGCTGACGTTGGTGAGCGTCTCGCCGCCGGCCGCCAGCCGCCGGGCGTCGAGCAGAATGCGGTCCTTCTCGTCGTCGCTCAGGTGGCTGAACCGCCCGCCGCGGTCCACCTGGACGCGGTGGCTGCGGGCGAACTCTTCCACCGCGCTCAGCGGGAAGCCGAGCTGCCGCTTGCCGTCGCGGAGCACCCGCCGGCACTGCAGGCCGAGCAGCCGCCACCGGGTCACCGTTTTGGTGGACACGTGCAGCCGCTCGCTCACCTCCTCCAGGCTGAGCATCGGCTCGGCCGCCAGTTCGATGGGAACCGGCGGCAGAGACCGCTCCAACCGGCGGATCATGGCCGCCAGGTCGTGCTGGAGGTCGCGGCCGGGGAAGGTCAGGTCCGGGTGCGCGGCGGATCGGAAGTCGGTCACCCGGAAGCAGACGAACTGGTACGGGTACACGCGATCCGGCACGATCTCGGACAACAGCTTCTCGGCCTTGGCCAGTTGCTCGGTGCGGCGGGCGACGGGCGCGAACCGCACCTGCTGGTCGGCAAACTCCTTCAGGGCTGGGTGCTTGAACTCGGTCACGGTCCGTCTCCCTCGAACGCCTGGTGGCGTTAGTCTGAACAGATGTCCGTCCCGTTGCGAGGTCAGCCGTCGGGTCACCCCGCCGGCCGCTGAGTTTCATCCGACCTACTACCTACTGAGCTATACAGGACTCCGGCAGTTCTCTTTCCCGTTTCACGCGTCGGAAGTTTGCTGTTGGAGCGCGATTGCGACCGATGGCGGGATCGCCTATGCGGAGGAGTCCGGTGGCTTGGAGTGGGTTCGGTCGGGAGAAACGGACTTTGCGAGTCATGCTTCTCGCTCTGTCAGCCGACAGGACGATTTAAGCACGCACTGTGCCAGGTGTCCGTTCGGCCCGCCGATTTTGCCACTCTCATCCGTTGTTCACTTCCAAACTCCTCCCAGGCAAGAGGTTATTCGTCGGCGAGGGTGGTAGATTTTCACCGAATTTCGCCCGGAAAGCCTGTCAGATCGTCGCCCGCCGGCAGTTTTGACCAGCCAGAGCAACTCTGACAGGACTTGACTGCGTTATTTCAATCCACGCAGCTTTTTTCGCCGACTCGGGTTACGTTCAACACCGCCTGCCTAGATTACCTATCACGCGCCATGCCATTACACCGCCACCCAAGCATTTGAATTCATGCCAGTTGCGCTCAAGCCGCCCGCACAGGACGTTTACAATTCGCTTGCCGCACGCCCCGGAGAATCGCCATGTCCGTCACCCGTTTCGTCCCGTTTGCGGCCGTCATTTTGGCGGTCGGCACCGCAACCGCTGCCGATCCGGCGGTCACGCTGGCCGAACCCTTTGACGACAAGAACGTTTGCCGGGTGGAAGTCAAATCGAGCATCAGCGGCAAGATCAGCCTGCCGGTCGGGGAGGGGAAACCGGGGAAGGTGGTCGACCTGAGTGGCAGTCACCACTTCCAGTATGACGAACGCCCGCTGACTTCGGAAGACCCGGCCGGCAAGAAACTGGTTCGCGCCTACCGCACGTTCGAGTTCTCCCGCACCATCGGCGGGCAGGAGCAGAAGGCGACCGTTCGCCCCGACGTGCGGCGGATGGTGGTGCTGCGGTCCGACAAGGGGAAGAAGGCCCCGTTCAGCCCGGACGGCCCGCTCACCTTCGACGAGATCGACGTGGTGAAGAACGACCTGTTCTGCCCCACGCTCGTCGCCGGCCTGCTGCCGCCGAAGGCGGTGACCGCCGGCGCCCGCTGGCAGGCGTCGTCGGCCGCCGTCATCGACCTGACCGACCTGGACCGCATCGACAACGGCGGCATCGACGTAGAGTTCGTCGGCGTGGTCGAGTCGAACAAGAAGAAGTACGCCAAGCTGACGCTCAGCGGGGCGGTGCGGGGGCAGAACGAGGACGGGCCGAACCGGCAGCAGATCGACGGCACCGTCTACTTCGACCTGGAGGCCAACCGGCTGAGCTACCTGAAGCTGAACGGCGTCCACGAGATGCTCGACGACAAGGGGCAGGCGACCGGCAAGATCGAGGGCAGTTTCACCCTCACCCGCGAGGCCAGCCCGAAGGCGGACGAGTTCACCGACGCCGCCCTCAAGGGGGTGGAACTGAAACCGACCGACGACGTCACGCAACTGCTGTACGACAACCCGGAATTGGGGGTGAAGTTCCTGCACCCGCGGCGGTGGCGGGTGGGGGTGGTGCAAGGCAAGCAGTTCACTTTGGACGAGCCGCAGGGCGGGGGCGTGCTGTTCACCGTCACGTCGCCCGCCAAGACGCCCACCGCCGCCGCCTTCCAGGGGGAGGTCAAGGACTTCCTGGCCAAGCAGAAGGCGAAGCTGTCGCCCATCCCGGAGCCGAAGCGGTGGCAGGCGAAACCGATAATCGACCGGTTCGGTATCGACGCCGAGGTGGGCAGCGGGAAGGCGCGGATGGAGTACGCGGTGCTGGCCACCGCCGACGGCGGGGTGACGATGGCCGC